>BQJV01000062.1 GCA_021604885.1 Acidimicrobiales bacterium | reverse complement strand
TCAGGTGGGCATGAAGATGGTGAAGGGACCCTGGTTCTTCGCCACGATGGGCGGCGGGTGGAGCTTCAAGGCCCTCGACGACGATCGAGCCGAAGCGACATGGCGCTACACGTTCTCCATCCGGCCGGGGTGGCTCTCGTTCGTCGGCGACCCGATCGGGCGATGGCTGCTCGGACGCGACATCCACCGTCGCATCGCCGGCTACGCCGCAGGATGCGCCGACCCCGTCGTCCTCGAGGCGGCCCGCGCGACGCTCAGGCACGGCGACCCGGTGCCGATGGAACAGGTGACCGACGAGGACCCCGTTGCCGCTGACACCGCAAGAAACCGCGCCCCCGGCAGAGGTGGGCCCGAACGCGGGTGAGTGGAAGGCACGGCCGGTCCTTGCCTGGCTCGTCCGCGCCGCCCTGATCGCCGTACCGCTGGTCGTCAGCTGGTTGAGCGTTCGGCTGGCGATGCGATTCGTGAGCCGACCCGACGGCCTCGGCCCCTCGATCGCCTGGTTCGTGGGCGCGGTCGTCCTCTCGTCGATCGTGTTCCAGGTCGTCCGGCGCCTCCTCCGCCGATTCAGCTCGCTCGGTGTGTTGTTCAGTCTGTCGCTCACCTTCCCGGACGCCGCGCCGTCGCGTATGCGGGCGTTCTTCCGATCGGGAGCCGACGCTCGTCCCGAGGAGCTCGGCGTCGTCCTCCAGTCCGACTTCGACGCGGCGATGATGACGAAACGGCTCGCGTCGCTCGTCGCGAAGGTGAGTCGGCGAGAGGCGCGATCGGGTCGCCACGGTGACCGTGTCCGTGGCTACGCCGAGTTGATCGCCGGGGAGCTCGGACTCGAGGAACAGGACATCGAACGCCTGCGCTGGGCGACCCTGCTCCACGATGTCGGTCTGCTCGACGTGCCGCAGCACGTTCTCGACACGAAGGGCGGGTTGAGCGCGGCCGAGCGCGAGATCGTCGAACAGCATCCGGTCCACGCGATCGGCCACCTCGCGCCTTTCGCCGACTGGCTCGGCCCCTGGGTCGGCGCGGCGACCGACCATCACGAGCGTTGGGACGGCAGCGGCTACCCGTCCGGTCTGGCCGGCGAGGAGATCTCGCTGGCCGGCCGCATTGTCGCCGTCGCCGATGCGTACGACGCGATGACTGCGCTGCGGTCGTACCAGAAGCCCATCTCGCCGGCGGCGGCCCGACACGAGCTCGTCGAGCAGTCCGGGAGCCAGTTCGATCCGACCGTGGTCCGGGCGTTCCTGAACGTGGGCATCCGCAAGAACCGCGCCGGCTTCGGCGCCCTCGGTGCCATCGTCGAGATCCCCGGTCAACTCGTCACCGCGGCCACCGGCGTCGGCGCGACGGCGACCGCAACCGTGGCGAGTGCGGCGGTGATCGCGACGTCCGCTGCCGTGATCCCGGCCATCGCGGCCGAAGCCCCGCAGCCCGCTCCCGTCGAGCGCGTCGTCGAGGCCACCACGACGACCACGACGACCGAGGCGCCCACCACGACCGTGACGACGACCACGACGCAGGCGCCCACGACGACGACCACCACGACCGAGCCCCCGACCACCACCGTGACGACGACCACCGTGGTGACCACGACGGCGCCGCCACCCACACAGCCGCCGACGACCACCACGACGACAACGGCGCCGCCCGCTCTGCCCCCGCCGACGACGACCACGACGGTGCCCGTCTACCCGACCGTGCCACCGCTGCCGACGACGGTCCCGCCCTACCCGACCGTGTAAGTCGGGCGAGGCGAGGGACGTACCGCGGGCGTCAATCACCCGGTTAGTCCCAGTCCGAGTCCGTGGCCATGCGGAACAGGAACGCGGCCATCTGAGCGTGGATGACCACGTCGTCGGGGCGAGTACGTGGTCGGTGATGTGCCGGTGGTGATGCCTTCGGTCTTCAGCCAGACGGCGGCATCGGCGGAAGACGCGTCGGGAGATGTCGGTCAAACCGGCGACCGTCCCGTCGTCGCTCCACCCCGTGAATCGAGCGATGCGCATCCTGTCGAATCCGGACCCACGAGCGGCGGGGTGCGGCCGCACCCTGGCGGTGGCCTGTGCGTGCAACTTGCACACGCACGCGACCCACGCGAGGCTCCGATTCTTCGGCGGAAGGGCGAGCGAGATGGCAAGGTTCCTGGCGATGGCCGTAGCGGGGGGGCTGGCTCTTGCAGGGTGCGAGGTCCATCTGGTCGGTGACTCGACGGCATGGCAGGTCGGGCTCGTCGTCGAGGAGTACGAGGGCTCGACGCTCACGGCATGGGGATGTGGCTACACGGAGCGTCCGGAGGGGACGTATCGAGTACTCCCCGATGGATCGTGGGGCTATGAACCGTGCCTGCTCGACTGGGGCGACATCTCCGCTATGGACCCGGGCGACCACATCGTCGCGATGGTCTCGATTCACGACGCCTATTGCGAGGCGCCGGTGCCGACGCCGGGGCCAGGGGTCGCCGACTGCAGCTACAGCACCGAAGGCTACGCCGCTGCGCACGCCGCGTGGACGAGCGCAGGCAAGGACGTGATCTGGGTCGCCGTGCCGCCGCTGGCGGAAGACAGCAATGATGTCCTCCATCCCCATGCGGTTCAGATGAATGCTCGGCTCTCCCAGCTCAATGCCGAGATCGAGATGCTGCTTGACTGCCAGCTCGTCGGGCACGAGGTTCGAAGTGATCCGGACGACAACGGAGCGGCCCTGTTCTCGGATGGGCTGCATTACACGACGAACGGCGCGCT
Organism: Acidimicrobiales bacterium; assembly: GCA_021604885.1. Classification (GTDB taxonomy): domain Bacteria; phylum Actinomycetota; class Acidimicrobiia; order Acidimicrobiales; family Aldehydirespiratoraceae; genus JAJRXC01. The sequence continues at coordinate 8,453 of BQJV01000062.1, read as the reverse complement.
CGTTGTCGCCGGCAGGGTCGGTCTGCTCGATCCGGCGGTGGTCGCATGCTGACCCCCGTGACGAGACGGAACGGCTTGAGGAGCGAGGCGGACAGAGGAGAACGACTCAACATGAGTGGAGTTCCATTCAAGGATCGGTTCCGACGTGCGTTCCGCGGAACCATGTCGCTCACGCTGATGTGCGCGCTTCTCGCCGCCGCGCCGGAGACGGCGGGTGCAGAGGAGGAGACGCCCTCACGGTCCGCGGAACCGACCCGGATCGACGGGTCGGCCGACGCGCCCCTCAAGGCGCAGACCGACGTCGGGGAGGACATCGTCGATCCAGAGACCGGCAACCTCATCCGCACCGACCTGGACTGGGCGGCCCACACGGGTGATGCCTCGGAAGAGGCTCCCGGCGCGGATGTGAGGCGTGCGCCGACACCTCCCGTCAACAACGAGGCGGCGCCCCCGTACGAAGGGGCCGAGGGGTTCGTCGACGGTGAGTCCGTCGCGGTCGACGAGGCGACGACACCGACTCGCATCGTCTACGAGAACCCGGACGGCACGTTCACGCACATCAGCACTCCGGAGCCGGTGCGGGCGGTCGATGAGGAGACCGGTGAATGGACGCAGATCGATCTGCGCCTCGAGGACGATGGTGGGGATCTTGTCTCCGCGCGGAACTCGCTGGTCGACGTGGTGTTCGACCTGGTTCCGGCAGGCGGCACCGAAGTCGCGCGGGTTGAACTCGACGGCGAGACGATCACCTTTGCCGTCGGGCAAGCGGTCGGTGATGGGGCGCGGGTGGCGAAAGCCGGCGATGGTGCTGACGGCGCGCTGGTGCCAGAGGCTCCGGGCCTCAGCGACGAGGAGGCGGACGCGATTCTCTCCACGGACGACACGGCCGTGCACGCCGGTGACGAGGTGGTCGAGTATGCGCCCACCGACGGCTCGTACACGTCTGTGGAGTTGTCACCGACCGCGACGGGTCTCAAGACCACCTACGAGGTCGCCGATCGATCCGGCGCGGATGGGGACATCCTCGAGCGCATCACTCTCCCCACCGACTGGTCGGCCGCGCAGGTCGGTGACGGGATCGAGTTGCGTGATGCCGAGGGCGAGATCGCGGGTCGCTGGTTGAGCGGCGTCATGTGGGACGCCGGCGGTCGTGACCTCCTCGACATGGGTTCGGTCGATGTCGAACTCGTCTCGGTCGACGATGATGTGGTCACGGCCCGCATCGATCCGGACGCGAGTTGGCTCGATGCGCCCGATCGCGAATGGCCGGTGTTCATCGACCCCGAGCTGCTGTTCGGAAGCGCGGTCCCCGCGATCGACCTCACGATCCATCAAGGGAACCCGACGGTGACAAACGCCGGTGCCGTCTACGCCGGCGATCTCGGCGGCGACGAGACGCGTGCGCTCGTCTACTGGTACTGGCCCACTATGGACTTGGCCGGCATCGAGATCGCCGACGCGACGTTCGGTCTCATGCACGCGGTGTCCGGCAACCCGTTCGTGCAGAGCTGCGCTGCGTCCGCCACCGTCGAGGTGCGTCAGATCACCGAATCGTGGACCTCAGCCGTAACGTGGGGGACCCGACCCAGCTCGACCGGACTCGGCAACAGCCAGTCCTTGATCGCTCGGTCCGAGGTGCTCAGCGGGTGCCCGGACCAGGCGCGAATCGTCTGGGATGTGACCTCTGCGGTTCAGGACTGGGTCGACAACAACACGAACTGGGGATTCGAGGTCCGCAACCAGACGGCGGGGGACAACGCCCTGCGCGGGTTTGTGGCGGCCGAGTTCGGCAACGTCTTCCTGTCGCCCGCGCTGACAGTCAACGCCTACGGCTATCGGGCCGACTTCAGCAACCTGCAGGCCGATCCGGACCCCGGCTACGATCAGTTCCACAGGATGCCGTGGCCGGACGCCCCGAACCCCGCCCTCGAGCAGGTGTTCCTCGAGGTCACCGCACAGAACACCGGCGTCTTCGACTGGCCCCAGGACGACATGTGCGTCGGCGCGCTCATTCGTGATGCCGACACCGGCACCGTGGCGGCCCACTACCGCGAGGACGACGGCTGCAACTCCGGTCTCACCACGCCGACCAATGTGTTCAACGACCGCCTCGACCTGAACTTCACGTCGTGGTTCTTGCCCAGCGAGTACGACTTGGTCATCGACCTGTGGAACACGCTGCCTACTCCGGACACGTCGTTCGTCCTCAACTACGGCCTGCCCGAACGAGACATCGTCGAGATCAGGGCGAGTGAGCCGCCGACGCCGGTGGCCGCAGCCGGGCAGGCGATCCCCAACCAGGACTTCACGCTGATCGCGGACAACCCCTACGAGGGATCCGGCTACGAGTGGCAGCCCGACGAGTTCCGCTTCATTGTCATCGACGAGACGCAGAACGAATGCACGAGCGACAGCTCCAACAACCTCTGGCAGGGAACGAGTACGTCGAACTCGATCGCGTTCCCCAAGGAGGAGTTCGCCGACCTGACTGCGTTCGCGTGGTGTGTGGAAGGCCGCGACACGAGCCTCCACAACGACTACGAGTGGACGTGGCCGTCAGAGATCACCTGGGTGCAGGTGTTCCAGCCCGAGTTCCTCGGAGCGAACGGCTACGCGAACTTCGGCGGTGTCGTCGACAGCGTCAACCTCGGCATCGGCAATTACGTGGAGACCTGGGTTGACATCGACATCCCTGCAGTTGGACCGCAGTTGGGCGTCGCGCGGACGCTCAACACGTACAACACGGCGGATACCGGTGCATTCGGGCCGAGCTTCGCGTTCAACTACGACATGCGGGCCGAGGACATCGACCCGGCCGGGCTCGCCGTGACGATTGTCCATCCCGACGGACGCCACGAGGTCTTTACCCGCGCGTCGATGAGCGACCCGTTCGACTCCGGGCCTGGATATCGAGGGGAACTGACGACCAACCAGGGAGCCATCCTCTACACGACGCCCGACGGCACGGTGTCGAGCTTCCTGTTCAACCGGCTCGAGACGATCGTCGACCCGCATGGTCACACCCTGCAGTTCAACTACGACTCGGTCGACATCTGGAAGATCGACACTGTCGTCGATGCGCGCTCGGGCCGGATGATCGACTTCACCTGGTCCGGCGATCGGATCACGGTCGCGAGCGTCGACGACCCCGCGGACGGAGGTTCCGAGACACTCGACTGGACCTACCACTACACGACGGGCTCCAACCCGAAGCTCGAGAAGGTCTGCGACCCGCGATCCACGGTGCAGGACCCCGTGTGTTGGGAATACCACTGGTCTGGCGGCGTGATCGACTGGATCGAGGACGCTCGCGGCAACACACACGCTGATCTCGGATACGACGGTGCGACCGGTCAGGTGGACTCCGTCACCCGGGCCGACAACGGCACGACGACCTTCGGCTGGACCCAGGACCCGAACACCCACGACATCACGGCCACGGCGACCGCTCCGGGCAACACGCCGGCCGGTCTCGTCACGGCGCAGGTCTACAACCCGGATTTCCAGATCATCAGCGACACGGTTCCGGGTCAGACCGCGCCGATGACCTATCAGTACAACGGTGACGGTTTGCGCACCCATGTGATCGACGCGCTCGGGAACACCTCTCGTCTTTGGTATGACAGCGAGGGCCAACTCACCAGGTCGCGCAACGCGGAGAACGAGTCGACGTACTACCGCTACGACACCGACGGCAACCGCACTCACGTGTGCGATGGCCGATCGGCCGACGAGAACGACGACACGTACTGTGAAGTCACCGTCTACGGCGGTACGACGGGTCGTCAACTCCTTTCGATCACGCGCCCCGCGCCGGTGGGCCTGTCGGAGACGCGCGCCTACACGAACGGCACAGAAGCTGCGGTCGACGGGGGCACGATTCCGCCCGGACTTCTCCGGACTCTGACCGATGGCGAGGGCCGCTCGATTCGGTACTCCTACGACAGTGGGGGCGACCTCCGCAACGTGACGGAGCGGAGCGACACGGCTCAAGACGGCCTCGTGACCAACTTCACCTACGACTCACTCGGCCGACTGACCACATCCGAACAGGTCTGGGATACCGGGTCTGCGACAACGGCAACGGCCTACGACGACGTCGGAAACGTCGTGACCGTCGTCCATCCGCTCGTCCACAACGCGGTGACCGGGGCGGTGAATCTCCAGATCGAGGCCTTCCAGTACGACGAGAACAGCAACCCGACGCTTCATCGCGTCGCACAGTTCTACGGAGAGATCCGAGACACGTGGTTCGAGTACGACGCGATGAATCGTGAGGAGACGACGATTGCGCCCGACCTGGGTGAGACATCGCGTACCTTCGATGCCGCGCGCAACGTTGCCTCCGTGACGGACGCGATGGGGCAGGTTCTCCGCACAACCTACGGCGCGACGAACAGAGCGGAGCTTGTCGTGGCCGAGGACGTTGTCCTCGACCCGCGCGCTCCCTATGTGACCCGCGACATCGTTCGTGCCCAGACGAGCTACGACGCGCTGGGCCGGCCCGAGGTCGTCACCGATGTGAACGGCTCCCAGCAGGCGACGGTCTATGACAAGGCCGACCGGGTCGGACTCGTGTACATCGATGACTTCGAGGACCCCGACGGCGGAACCCGAGACGTTCGAATTCGAGAGGTCACCGAGTTCGACGGTGCCGGAAACCCGAAACGCGTGCTCGAGGGCGGCGAAGTCGGTGGCGCACACGAAGTCGAGACGCTGTACGAGTACGACGCCGCGGGTCGCATGACCCGCGAGACCGTCGTGATCCCGAACGGCGACGACCTGATCAGCGAGTTCCAATACGACGATGTCGATGAGATCGAGGTCGTCACGATCAAACGTGGAGGTGAGACGGCGACCACGACGAACGTCTTCGACGGGTTCGGCCGGGTTGCCGAGGAGCGGGTGGGCAACGGCGCGCTGCCGGATCTCGTCACGACGTTCGAGTGGGATGACCGCGGTCTGATGATCGAGACCGTGCCGCCGCGAGGCAACGAATCGAACGCGACGCCGGCCGACCATGCGACCACGCACACGTACGACGCGCTGGGGCAGCTCACGCATGTGCGATCGCCGGATGCCGATGTGGTCGTCCTCGGCTCCGAGCTGACCGCGCAGCCCGAGGTGGTCTACGGCTACGACCCGTTCGGTGGTCGAACAGAGGTCCGCGATGCACGGGGTTTCGTCACGACGACGGACTACGACGAGATGGGACGCATCGATCTCATCACCCATCCGCCGTATTCGACGCCGGGGCCCACGATCGTCACGTTCAATCCGACCGAGGACTTCGACTACGACCTCAATGGCAACCTGATCTCGCGCGTCTCGCGACGCGGTGAGACGACGACCTATGAGTTCGACTCGCTCAACCGACCGGTCCGTCAGGTGGACCCGGCTATCGGCTCGGATCCTCCCGGCATTTGGGAGTCACACTTCAACGATGACAACACGGTGGCGGCTTCCATCGATCCGACCGGGGCAGTCACCAGCTCCGAGTACGACATGCGCCAGCGGGCGATCGCGGTGACCGAGCACGTCCGACCGAAAGCGAACTTCTTCGGTCCGACGCCGTATCGGCGTCGCGTTGGGATGGTCGTCGGTGACGCCGGCGCGCTGACGACGAACGACACCGCGGTCAAGCTCCACCTCGAAGCGAACGATTACGTCGTGACGTCGTTGGACGACGACGATGCAGTTCCAGCCGACCCGAACCTCGACTACGACGTGTACCTTCTGGCCGAGTCATCCGACTCGAGCAAGTTGACCGGCTGGACCGATGTCCCCGCGCCGGTCGTCGTCGCCGAGCCGGAGGCGTGGGACGAGCTCGGATTGGCGTCCTCAGTCGGCACTGGCACAACGAACCAGCACGTTGCGGAGGTCGGCCACGACATTGCTGCAGGTCTTTCTGGCACGGTTGATCTGACCGCGAGTGGTGCGGTGAAGAGCGCCGACGTCGAGGACCTCGCGCCCGGCGCGGAGTTGATCGTTGCGGGACACTCGGGCCCTCCGGTACGGGAGGCGGTTGTGTTCTCCTTCGAGGCAGGGACCGCTCGACTGGAGGGGGTCGCTCCGTCTCGCCGCGTCGCTTTCGGAGGCCTGCCGAGCAGCTCGGCCAGTGCATCGAGCGATGGCATGAGCGTTCTCGTCGCGAGCATGATCTGGGCTGTCGGGGGGGTGCCCGAACTCGGAACGTTCGGCGAGTTCACCGTCGCCCCGCGATCGAGCAACACCACTCGCTACGAGTACAACGACTTGGGGTCAATCACTGCCGTGGTGGATCCGATCGGCAACCGGACCGAGACCGGGTACAACGCGGCCCAGGAAGTGACCTGGAGCGACGACGCGCTCGCTCAGCGGTCGACGTTCGAGTACACCGTCCGTGGCGCGGTGAGCCGTAGCGAGGACCGGGGTGGGCGGTACACGACTTCGGAATACGACGTCGCCGGTCGTCTGACAGACGTTCGCCGATACTCGTCGGATGACCAACTGGTTGGGCACAGCCGGTACTCATACGATGCCGACAGCAACGTCGTCAGCGAGCAGACCCCGAACGCGGGAGTGGTCGACTACGTCTACGACGAGCTCGGTCGATTGCGCGAGGTCTCCCAGCAGGGCACCCTTCATGTCGCAAACCCCGCAGCGGACCAAGCGACGCTCGTGGTTCGGGACCCAAACGCCCTGCTCCCCACTGACATCGCGATCAGGGACGCGCTGGTCAACGCGGGCTTCACCGTCACGATTCATGACGACAACGCTTCGGCTGCGTCCAACGATGTGATCGTGATCTCGCAGACGGCGTACGTCGGTCCCCTCGGGTCGAAGTACGACGGCGTACCCGACCCAGTCGTATCAATGCAGTCCAATCACTGGGACGACATGGGTTTGACCGGCTCGGCGGGAACTGGATCTGGTGTCGAAATCGAGATCACCGACGTGTCTCATCCGGCCGCCGGCGCACTCGGAGAGACCCTCACGATCGTGTCTTCGAGCTCGGTTCGCGGTGTCCCGGTAGCCGATCTGGGAAGCGGCGCGTCCGTGCTCGGCGAGAGCTTCGGGAAGGCGACGATCTTCCTTTACGAAGACGGGGCCATCCAGTTCGACGCGTCCCCGGCGGCCGGCCGTCGTGTCGGGTTCGCGGCGTCGCAGACCGGCTTCGAGAACTTGACTTCCGCTGGTGAGGCGCTCATCGGAGCGCTCGCCGTGTGGGCCGCCGACACCGGATACAGCCAGGCATCGGGCGAACTCTTCTCCTTCGAGTACGACTACGACGCCTCAGGAAACCTCACCCGCGTCGATGATGGCAATGGCTCGGAGTGGCTCTACTCCTACAACTCGATGGGGCTCCTCCAATCGACCGAAGAGCCGGCATCGGCGGCTCACCCGGACCTGGTGGACCGCGTATTCCAATACGCGTACGACGCAGGTGGGCTTCCGACTGGCGAGAACGTCGCCGGGGGAGGCTGGATTCTGAGCGAGTTCGATGAACTCGGTCGCGTCACCCGGACATACGGCGCGAGTGACGAGATCACGTACAGCTACGACCTTCTCGGTCGCCCACTGGCCATCAGCGATACTGCCAACACCAGCACGCAGGCCTTCAGCTATGACGATCGAGGACTGAGTGTCTCGTCGATCGGTGACTCAGGGATCAGCTTGGCGGCCTATGACGCCAACAGTCGGCTTCTCTGGGACTTCCACGATGGCGCCTACCGCGTGTATACCTACACGGCTCGCAACGAGCCCGACCTGGAAGCGACCTGGAGCGGACCCAGCGTCGGCGCGATCACCGATCATGAATGGGCGCTCTCGGGTGAACTCGAGTCGATCGACCATCAGGGCGCCGGAGTCCGCACATACACCTATGACACCGCCGGACGCCTCGACACCGATACCTGGGTGTCTTCGCAGGGCACCCTCTACTCGGCGGACTATGGCTACGACGACATGGGAAATATCACCTCGGAGGTGATCTTCGCCAACGGCAACGCCGGCGATGGCACATGGACGTACGGCTACGACGAGGCGAACCGGCTCATCAACACCGACCACAATGGCGTCGAGACGGTCACCGTCTGGGACAAGAACGGCAACCGGCTGGCGAACGGAAGCGATCGTTTCACGTACGACGAGCGCAACCGACTGGTCAGCTCGCCTGCGGGCATCCACGAGTGGGATCCCCGCGGAACGCTCGACCAGATCGTGGGAGTCGACGGGGTCGACACGACGTTCGATGATCTCGGCCGGATGGCCGACTTCACGCCAGATGGTGAGGCCACCATCAACTACGGGTACGACGGGCTCCACCGACTGATCGACCGCAATGGCACCGCGATGTCGTACCTCGGCGGACAGATAGACCCGGTGAATGACGGCTCGTCCGTGTACCGGCGTGGAGCCGGCGGCGGGGTGACGGGAATCGAGGCCAACGGCACGTACTCCATTGCCATCCG
>BQJV01000061.1 GCA_021604885.1 Acidimicrobiales bacterium | reverse complement strand
CGAACGAGCCGGGATAGAGGACGCGCGTCACGGTGTTCAGATCTCCACTCAGTCGGACACCGACGCGGGCGGGGCGTCGGCAAGCGTCACCACGGTAGTCCCGTACTCACGCTCTCGGTGCGGAACCCACCCGTCGGGCAGCTCGATTGGGCGGTCGGATTCGATCACGACGACGGCGTCGCGGATGCCGGCGAGCAGCCCCGGCCAGTCGTCGTAGGCGTACGGCGGATCGAGGAGCACGAGATCGACGTCACCGGCGAGGCGGCCGATGGCAGCCACACCATCGCCCGAGATCACGGTTGCGCCCGCCTCGAAGCCGAGGGTGGCGAGGTTCTCCCGCAGGGCCGCGAGCGCGCGCCGATCGTTCTCCACGAAGGTGCAGTGCGCGGCCCCACGACTCAGGGCCTCGATCCCCAACGCGCCTGACCCCGCGAACACATCGATCACGCGGGCACCGTCGAGCGCCCCGAGCGAGTACAGCGAGTTGAACACGGCCTCACGGACCCGGTCCGCCGTCGGGCGCGTGTGGTCGCCGTCGGGGACCACGAGGCGACGGCCCCGCGCCGAGCCGGAGACGACACGCATCGAGTCAGTGTGGCGGGAATCCGGCCCGGTGGCGCGTTACGGTCGCCGCATGCCCCTGCCGGAGTCCATCACCTGTGTCGACTGTGGCGGAAAGTGCGGTCGGATCACCTACGAACCCGACGAGGGATTCGAGCCGGGCGACATCGTCGCCTACCGCTGCCGCGACTGTCTCGATCGCTGGGACATCGAGCTCACCGCCGACGATCTCGACATCTGACACCTCGCACGCCCACTGGTACTACTGGTGCGATGTCCGGTGAGATCGAGATCAACGGCCACACGTTCACGCTGGACACCCATCAGGGGCGGCGGGGAAGCGGTGAGGCCATCACGCTGAAGAAGCCGATGTGGATGCTCGACCGCTACCGGGAGCTCGCCACGGAGTTTCCCGCCCCGAACATGGTCGAGGTCGGGCTGTGGGACGGCGGATCGACGGCGTTCCTCGCGGCCACGTTCCAACCGCGCGCCCTCGTCGGAATCGAGCTCGACGAGCGGCCGCTGGAAGCGCTCGACCGTTTCCTGGCCGACTCGCCGCTGCAGCCGCGGGTGCACGCCTACACCGGTGTCGACCAGGCCGACACCGAGCGGCTGACCCAGCTCGTAGACACCCACGTTGAGGGGGAACTCGACGTGGTCATCGACGACGCATCCCACCTGCTCGAACCGACGACGGCGACGTTCGACTGCCTCTTCCCTCGGCTCCGGGCGGGTGGAGTGTTCGTGATCGAGGACTGGTCGCATGACCACCAGATGGCCTTCGGCATCCGTCGAGCGCTCGCCCGGGGCGAGCTCGACCCCGATCAGGTCGTCACCGGCGACGGACGGATCCCCGATTCGCCCCAGAGCCGCATCATCCTCGACTGTGTGCTCGCCACCGCCAACAACGACGGCGTGATCGCCGACGTACGGGTCCGCCAGGGTCTCGCCGAGGTCCGCCGCGGGGATGGGCCCGTGCCGGACGACTTCTCGATCCGCGACCACATCGGGGAGATGGGCCGACTCGTCTCCCCGCGGCCTGCGAACCCCGACTAGCTCTTCATCAGGAACTCGGCCTCGTCGTCGCCGAGCAGCAGCGCGATCTCGTCAGCGAGACCGGGATGGGCCTCGAGCTCGGGATCTTCATCGATGATCTGGATCGCGACTTCCCGGGCCGTCGCGACCCACTCCTTGTCGCGCCGCAGCGACGCGAGCCGCAGATCGTTGCGGCCCTTCTGGCGCTCACCCATGATCGTGCCCTCGCCGCGGAGGTCGAGATCCACCTCGGCCAACGCGAAGCCGTCAGTACTGTCCACCAGCGCCTGGATGCGCGACTCGCCGTCGGACGTGGTCGGTTCGCCGACGAGGAAGCAGCGACTGGCGTGTTCGCCACGACCGACTCTTCCTCGCAGCTGGTGCAGCTGGGCGATGCCGAACCGGTCCGCGTCCAGCACCACCATCACGGTGGCGTTCGGGACGTCGACACCCACCTCGATCACGGTCGTCGCGACGAGGACCTGCACGTCGCCGGCGCGGAAACGTTCCATCACCGACTGCTTCTCGTCGCTCGGCATCTGGCCATGGAGCAGGGCGAGCGAGAGCCCGTGGAGGTGGCCGCCCTCGAGTTCCTCGAACGTCTCCGTGGCGGAGCGCACGTCGAGCGCCTCGGACTCGCCGATGAGCGGACACACCACATAGGCCTGGCGCCCCGCCGCGACCTCGTCGCGCACCGCCGCCCACACGTCCTCCTCCTCGTCGGGAGTTTGCGCGGCCTCGGTGGCGATCGGCGTGCGACCCGGCGGAAGCTCGTCGAGCACGCTGACGTCGAGGTCGCCGTAGACCGTCATCGCCGCGGTCCGGGGAATCGGCGTGGCCGTCATGACCAGCACGTCGGGAGCGGCGCCGGCATCACCCTTGTCGCGCAGCGCGGCGCGCTGCTCGACACCGAAGCGGTGCTGCTCGTCGATGACCACCACGCCGAGCGAGGCGTACTCCACTTTGTCCTGGATCAGCGCGTGGGTGCCGATGAGGAGATCGACCTTGCCGGTGATCAGGTCAGCGAGGATCTTGCGACGTTCGGCGGCACCGACCCGGTTGGTGAGGAGCTCGACCCGCAGCGGCCGGTCCCCCATGAGCGTCGTCGGGTCCGGCACCGAGAGGTCGCCCAGCATCGCGGTCACCCCGAGGTGGTGCTGCTCAGCCAGTACCTCCGTCGGCGCCATGAGCGCGCCCTGGTGTCCGCCCTGCACCGCCGCCAGGAGCGCGGTGACCGCGACGAGCGTCTTGCCCGCGCCGACATCACCCTGCAGCAGCCGATGCATCGGTCGGGCCAGCGCCAGGTCCGCCCCGATCTCGGCGATGGCCCGGTCCTGCGCCGCGGTGAGCGGGAAGGGCAGGCGGTCATGGAACCGGTCGACGAGCTCGCCGTCGACGGTGTGGGCGATACCGGCCGTCTCCCGCTCGATCCGACGCTTGCGACGGACGAGTTCGAGCTGCACCCGGAGCAGCTCGTCGAACACGAGCCGACGCCGAGCCTCGTCCTTCTCGACCATCGTCTCCGGCGCGTGAATGCCCCCGAGCGCGGCCTCCCTGGTGACGAAGTCGAAGCGATCGAGCACCTGCTCCGGCACCGGGTCGAGCAGGCCACGAGGCGCGCACCGGCGAAGCGCCTCGGCGACGAATCGCCCGAGGTCAGCGGTCATCAGGCCGGCCTTCTCGGACTGCGGGTAGACCGGGATGATCCGGCCCGTCTGGTCCCCCATGAGATCGACGACGGGGCTGCCCATCTGCGGCGTGCCCCGGTAGACCTCGTACTTGCCGTGGACGAGCAGCTGCATGCCCGGCTTGAGCTGCTTCTCACGCCAGCGCTGGTTGAAGAACGCGAGCGTGACCTTCCCGGTGCCGTCGCCGATCACGACGTTGGTCAGGGTGCGCCGACCCCGCAGCTGCCGGGTGCTCGCGCTGCGCACTTCGGCGAGCACGGTCGCCTCGTCGCCGGGGACGAGTTCCCCGATCCGGGCCTGGCGGGTGCGGTCCAGATAGCGGCGCGGGTAGTGCTGGAGTAGGTCGAGGATGGTGTACACCTCCACCACTGCGAGGCTCGACCCCCGCTTCTCGCCGACACCCTTCAGATCCGTGACCGGCCGCCCGGCCAGATCCCGGAAGGTGAGCGGCGGGTCCCCGTCCGGCACCGGCGCTACTCCAGGCCGAAGTAGTACGGATACAGCGGCTGCCCGCCGTCGTGGACCTCCACCTCGACCTCGGGGTGGTGCTCGTCGATCCATGCCTCGATCGCGTCGGTGACAGCGTCATCCGCCTCGTCACCGGCGATGACAGTGAGCAGTTCGTGCTCGTCATCGAGAATCGACGTGAGGAGGCCGGTCGCCGCTTCCAGCATCGAGGGCTCGACCGCGGTGATGCCGTCGCGACAGATGCCGAGCCAGTCACCGGTGGTGATCGGGCCGGCATCGCTCGTCGAGTCACGGACCGCCTGGGTGACCTCACCGGCGACCACGGCCGCGGCCGCACCGGTCATGGAGGACGCATTCGCCTCGGCCGTCGCCTGGGGGTCGTACGCCATGAGGCAGGCCAGCCCCTCGGCAACGCCCTTCGTCGGCACGACGCGCACGGTCCGGCTGGTCTGGGCATCGACCTGCTCCGCGACCGGGATGATGTTCTTGTTGTTGGGCAGGATGACGACCTCGGGCGCGGGAACCGACTCCACGGCAGCGACGAGCTCGGCGGTGGACGGGTTCATCGACTGTCCGCCCGCCACGACGGCATGAACGCCCATCGACTTCAGGATGGCGACGACGCCCGGCCCGACGCCCACGGCGACCACGGCGGTCGGCACGGGCTCGCCGGCGACGGCGTCCGCCGGTTGTCCCATCTCCGCCTGGACCCAATCACGTTCCTCGAGCTCCTCGAGGAGGTCGGTCACCCGGATCTTGTGGGGACGGCCGACGTCGATCCCGCACTCGATCGCCGCGCCGATGTCGTCGCAGTGGATGTGACAGTTGAAGATGCCGTCGCCACCGACGACCACGATCGAATCACCCACTGCCGCCCACGCGGCCTTGAATCCGTCGATCGAGCTGTCCGGCGCGTCCAGGAGGAACATCACCTCGTAACGGAGGTCGGCGATGGACGGCTCGTGATCGTCGCCCTCCGGCCGGACCGGTTCGGCCAGCGGTGCGACGACCGCCGGCTCGGGCATCGCTCGGCCGTCGACCACGTGGAGCGCGGCATCGAGGAACAGCAGGAGACCGCTGCCGCCGGCATCGACGACGCCGGCATCCGCCAGGACCTTGAGCAGCGTCGGTGTGCGCTCGAGCGACGCGCCGCCCTCGGTTCGGGCCGCGTCCAGCACGCCGACCAGGTCTGCGCCGTCGGCCGCTGCAGCGACCGCGGCGTCGGAGGACTCACGGACCACGGTGAGGATCGTGCCCTCGACGGGGTTGCCGACCGCGCCGTACGCCCCCTCCGCGGCCGCGGCCCAGGCCGCGGCGAACCCGTTGCCGTCGATCGTCGGCGCCGTCTTCACGACACCGGCGAAGCCCCGGAGGATCTGCGACATGATCACGCCGCTGTTGCCGCGCGCGCCCATGAGCGAGCCGTGCGCGATCGCCTCGCAGACCGCTGCGACGTCGGCGTCAGCAGCGACGGTGTCGAGTTCCTCGACGACCGACACGAGGGTGAGCGACATGTTCGTACCCGTGTCGCCGTCGGGCACGGGGTACACGTTCAGGTTGTTGATCGACTCGCGGTGCTCCGTGAGCGCATCGCGAAAGGCCACCACGATGGCGCGAAGAGAGGAGGCGTCGAGCGAGTCAACCGGCACGGGAGCGGATCGTACCGGCCCGACGTCGCCCGCGTGACCTCCGTACGGATACGCTGCGCCTCATGCAGGGAGTCATCAAGAGCTACGACCCGGGAACCGGCGACGGCGTGCTGATCAACGAGGCCGATCTGGCCGACGTCGACCTCGCCGACAACGCCCTCGAGGGCTCGATCTTCCGCATGCTGCGCCAAGGCCAGCGCGTCCAGTTCGACCTCGACGACACCGGCCGCGCCACCCGCCTCCGGCTCGGCTCCGAGGTCGACATGAGCACCCCCGACCTCTGACCCCACAAACCAGGCCTTCCCGGGGGCTTCTTAACCGAGTTGTGGTCGTGAGACGACCACAACTCAACGCAGATCCGGAAGACGGAGGCCGAGTGCGCGCCGGATCTCCGCCGCGACCCATTCCGGCCGGCTCCGGACGTCCGACTTCGTGAACCGGAGAACGGTCCACCCCGCGAGCACGAGCGCGTTCTGGCGCCGGCGATCGCGCTCGAACTGCTCCGCGCCGATGTGCTCGCGATAGCCGTCGTACTCGAGCAGGACCCGCTGCTCGGGGTAGGCGAGATCAATCCGAAAATGCTGCCCGTCGACCTCGACCGGGTACTGGGGCGTCGCCGCCGGCAGCCCGTGTCGATCGATCACCCGCATCAGCGCGATCTCCATGGGCGACTCCGCAAGATCGACGGACGCCGACACATCACCGAGCACCCGATCGATCGCCGTCACGCCGGTACGCCCGTGGCGGCCGACGCGTCGGCGCAGGGCGCGAATCTCGTCGATGGTCACGAGCCCCAGACCGACGGCGGTGTCCAGCGCTCGCTCGACCTCCCAGTCCCGCAGGTACGCCCCGGCGTCCACGAGCGTGAACGCCACGGAGGTGACCGGAAGACCACGCACCTCGCGCACGTCCTCAGGGGTCAGATCCCACGACCGGTGGACGACCACGCCGTCGACAACCGGAGCCGCGAACCCGCGCACACTCACCTCGAGCGCGGTCTCCCACGGACGCACGTCCCACGCACGCATGGCGCTGCGGCGGCTCACGACGCCGCGGCCGGCCGCGCCGAGACACCCGCGCATCAGCTGCTGTTCCCATGTGGGCGGCGCGCCGGCGAGGACATACAGGCCGCGCCGTTCGCGCCTGAGCACCCCCGCGGCGACAAGCGTGCGGACCTGCGCTCGGGTGTAGCCGAGCCGATCGAGGTCCTGGTTGGTGAGGAGGCCGTGTGTACTCGCAGCCTGCCGAGCGAGATCAGTGATCTCTCGCATGCGGAAGAGTCAATCGCGAGGGTGTGACATCCCGCCGTCTCCCGATCCGCGTTGAGTTGTGGTCGTCTCACGACCACAACTCGGTTAAGAAGCCCGAATTACATGGCGGCGGTGATGCCGAGGTCGGCGTAGCCCTGCTTCTCGTAGTTGGCGCGGAACATGTCGCGGAGCTTGGCGGCGGCCTCGTCGTAGGCCTCGGGGTCGTCCCAGGTGTCGCGGGGGTTGAGGATCTCGTCGTCGACGCCGTCGCACGACACCGGCATCTTCACGCCGAGCGTCGGCTCGACCTGGAGCTCGGCACCGTCGAACTCACCGTCGAGCGCCGCGTTCAGCAGGGCACGGGTCGCCTTGAGCGACATGCGCTCGCCCTTGCCGTAGGGGCCGCCGCTCCAGCCGGTGTTGAGCAGGATGCAGCGGGTCTCGTTGTCCGCCATGCGCTTCGCGAGGAGCTCGGCGTAGACCGACGCCTTCTGCGACATGAACGCCGCACCGAAGCACGACGAGAACGACGGCTCCGGCTCGGTGACGCCGACCTCGGTGCCCGCGAGCTTCGAGGTGAACCCCATGACGAAGTGGTACATCGTCTCGTTCGTGTCGAGGATCGAGACGGGCGGGAGCACGCCGAAGGCGTCTGCCGTCAGGAGCACGATGGTCTCCGGGTGCGGGCCCGACGCACCCTCGCGCACGTTCGGGTTGGCCGACAGCGGATACGCGAACCGCGTGTTCTCGGTGATCGTGCCGTCCGTCAGGTCGAACTCCTGCGGGTCGGTCGCCTCGATGGCCTTGCCCGGCAGCGCCGGCACGTTCTCGATCATCGTGCCCTTCATGGACATCGCGGCCGCGATGACCGGCTCCGCCTTCTTGTCGAGATCGATGAGCTTGGCGTAGCACCCGTCCTCGAAGTTCGAGATGCCGCGGTCGGTCCAGACGTGCTCGTCGTCACCGATGAGCTCACGGTCCGGGTCGGCGGACAGGGTGGTCTTGCCGGTGCCCGACAGGCCGAAGAGGATCGCCGTGTCGCCCCGCGCTCCCACATTGGCCGAGCAGTGCATCGACAGCTGGCCCTTCGCCGGGAGGACGTAGTTCATGATCGTGAACATCGTCTTCTTGTTCACACCGCAGTAGTCGGCCTTGCCGAGAACGAGGCCGACCCGCTTCTCGATGTCGATGATCACACCGCGCTTGGAGATCGTGCCGTCGCGCTCCGGATCACACTCGAAGGACGGGACGTTGATGAGCGTCCAGCCGGCGTCGGCGCGGTCGCTGTCGTCGCGCACGTTCTTCGGGAACATGATGTTGCAGAAGTAGGCGTGGGTCGCGTACTCGCCGACGAAGCGGTAGGGCTCGGCGAACTGGGTGTCCCAGCCGCAGAACACGTCCGTGACGTAGAGGTGGCGATCCTGGGCGTTCAGGTGCTCGATGACGCGCGGCAGCAGCGCGTCGAACTTCTCGGGATCGAACTTGGCGAAGCCGCTCTTCCACCACACCGCGTCGGTGACGGAGTCGCGATTCACACAGAACGTGTCCTGCACGGGGCGGCCGGTGCAGGTCGGATCCGAGTAGAAGACGAGCGGACCGTCGACGCCCAGCACCGTCGGGAACGCCTTCTGGACGTCCTCGGGGCCATCGGGCTCGACTCGACCCCGGTCGTGGGCGATCGCCTCGTGGAACAGCTCATCCTGGCTCAGTCCGAACCGGAGCTCCACGCCCTGCAGGCCGAAGGTGTTCTCGAGTTGTGCTGCTGCTTGCGCTGCGCTGCTCATTGTCGTTTCTCCACGAGTGTGATCCGGATCCCGGTCGGCGCGCCACGGCGGGATGTGAGCGCACGAGATCAGCCATACAACTTAGCGATGAGTACCAGTCAGGTACGAGACGGGCGACAGAGGTCGACCGAACGGCCTAACGTCGCCCCATGAGCGTGAACGCCTACATCCTGATCCAGGCCGACGTCGGTACCGCGGCCGATGTCGCGAACCAGGTCGGCGCACTCGACTCCGTCATCACCGCCGAAGTGGCGATGGGTCCCTACGACGTGATCGCCCGCGTCGAGTCGCCGACGATGGACGAACTCGGTCAGGTGGTGGTGAACGCGGTGCAGGCCATCGCCGGCGTCGAACGCACCCTGCTCTGCCCGATCGTGAACATCTGACTCACGGGTCCTGCTCAGAGGACGGCGGCGCGGATCCCGAGCCCCATCAGCCACAGGCTGCCGAGCCCGTAGAGGAGATGGGGCTTCTCCTTCATCTCGTTGCGATAGGCGTAGATGATGCCGACGCTGGCGAACGCGGAGAATCCGTAGAGCTGATGGCGATCGCCCTCGATGTCCTCGTTCACCTGGAGAATCACGCCGAGCACGACTTGCGCGAGGACCACCAGCTCAGCGACGATGACCGCGACCCAGCCCGCACGATGACGCAGGCGGGGCCACTGGTGCGCGGCGAGCGCCCACACCCCCACCGCGCCGTTGGCGAGGATGAACACCCAGCTGACGATGCCGTGCGCGTCGCGGATCACGTGCCGTCGCTACCGACTTCGACCTCGTAGCTCCAGAGCTCCGCGCTGATCGGCAGCGGGGCCGGCGCGTCCTCTCCTGCGGCGAGCGCCTCGCGGTGTCCGTCTCGGAACTGTTCCGATTGCGTCCATGCGCGAAACGACGCGTCGTCGCGCCATCGGGTCACGACGAGCCACGTCTCGCGATCGTCCGTGGGGCGCAGCAGCTCGAACCCCTCGAATCCGTCCATCCCGTCCACGGCGCCCGCTCGGGCGGCGAAACGACGGGCGACCTCGTCCCCGAGGTCGCCCGGGACGGTGATGGCGTTGATCTTGATGACCTGACTCATGGCCCGAGTCTCCCCCGAACGAGACGGTTCCCGAGAAATCGCGCGAAATCTCCGCGAACGTGTCGAGATCGTCGGCCTCTGTTCGTCGTTCCGACAATCAACCGAGAAACGGTCGACCAACCCGGAGGAAACACCATGCCCAAGTACGTGCTCACCTATCACGGTCCCGGCCACATGCCCGAGGGCGAAGAAGAGATGGCGCAGCTGATGGAACGTTGGGGCGCCTGGTTCGCCTCGATCGGCGAGGACCTCGTGGACGGCGGCAACCCGTTCTCGCAGGCCCGCACCGTCAACGCCGACGGCAGTGTCAGCGACGCCGAGCGCGCCGACCCGACCACGGGCTACTCCGTGGTCAACGCGGCGGACATCGACGGCGCCTGCGGCCACGCCAAGGGATGCCCGGTGCTCGACCACGGCGGCAACGTCCAGGTGCTGGAAGCAATCGATATGTGATTGCTCAGCCGACGCCGGCGAACAGATCCCCTTCGTGGGGTTCGCCGGTGCGGTCGGCACCGATCTCGATGAACCATTCGTGACCGAACGCCGCGGCGAACGCGTCGTCCGGCATCGTCAGGAAGAACGACTCCTCGGAGATCTGGGAACGGTGGGCCGCCATGGCCCGCCGTTTCTCGTCGAGGGCGTCGGTGACGTCGATCTCGTGGGTGATCTCCTCGGCCGGTGAACCCATGTCCGTGTTCCGCATCTCCTCACGCTGCTCGGCGAGCTCCGGATCGTCGTCTGCGCCCGCGAACGCGAAGTCGGCGAGGGCACGCATGCGGTCGCGGTTCATCGTCGACTCGAAGACGCGGGGCGTGCCGGCGAGCGCCGCGGCGCGGTGGCCGACCCGATGGACCTGGATGTGATCCGGATGGCCGTAGCCGCCGTGGTGGTCGTAGACGGTGATGACGTCGGCCTGCTCCTCGCGCAGGATCACGGCCAGCCGCTCCGCGGCCACGTCGATGTCGGCCTGCCAGAAGCACGCCGGATCGTCGTTCGTCGGCTCGTTCTCCATCCCCGAGTCGCCGTAGCCGAGCCACTCGACCCGCTCGGCCCCGAGGATTGCTCCGGCGTCGCGAAGCTCGGCGAGGCGCACCTCCGCCAGGGTCGACCCTTCCGGCACGGAGCCCTCGGCGGGCTCCCCCACCGCGCCGTCGGTGGCGCACACGAGGATCACCCGGTGACCGGAACGCGCGACCTGGGTCATCACCCCACCGGTGGCGATCGCTTCGTCGTCAGGATGCGCGTGGAAAAAGACGGCGGTCGCCATGTCAGGCGATCGCTCCCGACTCGCGCAGGGAAGCGAGTTCGTCGGCGCTGAATCCGTACGCCCCGAGCACGTCGTCGGTGTGCTGGCCGGCATGCGGCGGCGGACTCTGGATCACGCTGTCCGTGCGACTGAAGCGCGGCGCCGGACGGGGCTGTACCACGCCGGCGACCTCGGTGAAGGTGCCACGGGCCTTGTTGTGGGGATGCTCGGGTGCTTCGACCATCGAGAGCACCGGCGCGAAACAGATGTCGGTGTGCTCCATGATCTCGCACCACTCGTCGCGGGTCTTCGTGCGGAAGATCCCGGCGAGCTCGTCCTTGAACGCGGGCCATTCCGAACGGCTCATCTGGGCGTCCCACTTGGGATCGTCGAGCCCGAGCTTCTCGCGCAGCTCGGCATAGAACTGCGGCTCGATCGAGCCGAT
>BQJV01000060.1 GCA_021604885.1 Acidimicrobiales bacterium | reverse complement strand
CCATCGTCGATGTCGGTCCGGACGTCGGGCGCGGCCACCGGGAGATCGACGCGGACGGTCGCGTCGTGACACCGGGCTTCGTCGACACCCACACGCACTACGACGCCCAGGCCACGTGGGACCCGGAGCTCACGCCGTCGGGCTGGCACGGCGTCACGTCGGTCGTCATGGGGAACTGTGGCGTCGGCTTCGCGCCGGTCGCGTCGGATCGCCGCGACTGGCTGATCGAGCTCATGGAGGGCGTCGAGGACATCCCCGGCGCCGCCCTCACCGACGGCATCGAGTGGGGCTGGGAGACCTTCCCCGAGTATCTCGACGACCTCCAGCGCCGGTCCTGGGTGCTCGACCTCGGTGCCCAGATCCCGCACGGGGCGCTCCGCGCGTATGTCATGGGCGAGCGGGCATTGGAGGATGCAGGCACCGACGACATCGGGCGGATGGCGACCCTCGTCGAGGAGGCCCTGCGCGTTGGCGCCCTCGGGTTCTCCACCTCGCGCACGCCGTTGCACAAGTCGATCGACGGTGAGCTCGTGCCTGGCACGTTCGCCACCAAGGAGGAACTCCTCGCGATCGCCGAGTCGATCCGCTCCGCCGGCCATGGCGTGTTCCAGACGGCGACCCACCACGCCGACGTCCCCGAGTCGTTCGACTGGATGCGCGCGGTCGCGGACACGACGGGCCAACCGGTGATCTTCAACCTCAACCAGCCCGACTACGCCCCGGACCTCTGGAAGGAGGATCTCCGCCTGCTCGACGAGGCACAGGCCGATGGCCTCAACGTGCTCGCGCAGGTGTCGGGACGGCCCGTCGGCATCCTCGAGTCCTGGTCGGCCACGGTGAACCCGTTCATGCTCTGTCCGACCTGGGGCCTCGTCGGACAGCTTCCCGAAGCCGAGCGACTCGAACACCTGCGCCGAGACGACGTGCGAGCCGCTCTCACCACCGAGGCGCCGGCCGTCTGGAGCGACTTCATCACGAGCGTCACCCGCACGTGGGACAAGCTCTACCCGTTCGCCGGTGAGGCCGACTACGAACCGGACCCGGCTGCCACCTGCGCGGCGCTCGCCGCCAACGACACCCGGACACCCGAGGAGATCGCCTACGACCATCTGATGTCGGCGAACGGGCGGGGACTGCTCTACTTCCCGCTCTTCAACTACTCGAACCACAACCTCGACCATCTCTGGGAGCTGCATCAGCACCCGTTCACCCGCATGGGCCTCGCCGACGCCGGTGCCCATTGCGGCACGATCGCAGATGGCGGGATGCCCACGTTCATGCTCCAGTTCTGGGCCCGCGATCGCGTGCGCGGCGATCTCATGCCGCTCGAGTGGCTCGTCCACCGCCAGACCCGCCAGACCGCAGAGCTGTACGGGCTCCGGGATCGCGGTCTGCTCGCACCGGGCTATCGCGCCGACGTGAACGTCATCGACATGGACGCGCTCGGCGTCGAGCTCCCGCACCTCGTCGGCGATCTCCCCACCGGCGCCAACCGCTACGTCCAACGAGCCGAGGGCTACGGCGCCACCGTGTGCCGCGGCGCGGTGACCGTGGTCGACGATGCGTTCACGGGCGAACACCCAGGGCGTCTGGTTCGCGGACCGCAGGCCGACCCTCGATAGGAGCCTCGCCGGGCGTCAGCGAGCGATGCCGTCGCGTTCAGTACAGGATCGGGATTTGCTCGATCGGGTATGTCGACGGCGCGAAGAACCACATCTCGACGGCGTACCGGGTCTTCGTCATCGTGGAATCGACGCCGGTCCGGTGCAGGGTCATCTGATCGAAGAGGAGCGCGTCCCCCGCCTCGAACACGGGCCGGACGATCCGGTCGGCGTCATAGCGGCTCGCAGTTTCGTCGCTGACCGACCAATCGTAGATATTCGGCCCTCCGGTGCGCACGAGATGGTCGAAGTTCAGCGCAAACACGTCAATGCCGGGCGCATCGACGCCACAGGGCGTCAGCGCCGTCCAGATGTTGAGGGCCCGCGACGCCATTCCGAGGAACGCACCGTCCTGGTGCCACCCAGGCGGTGCATCGGGTTCCGTGCGACGCAAGGTGGTCTTCTTCACCGAGAAGGCTGGTGACTCTCCGAAGTAGTCGGTCAGCAACGCACGCACGCCTGCGGCATCGAGGGCCTCGGTCATTTCGTACATCGCGGCCGGGCAGTCGACGCCCATCACGCCGCTCCCGAAGTTCGCGAAGGCCCGTTCGATCGGTCCGAATTCATAGCGGTCGTGCGGCAGGAAGGGTCGGAGATCCGGCCCCGGGTCGATCTTTGGATCCTCGCGGAGCCGCTCCGCCCCCGCAAAGGCTCGATCGATCGTGGCGCGCAGCGTTGCGGCGCGCTCCTCATCGAGCAGCCCCCGCACGAGCAGCGCGCCGTGATGCTGGAGTGCGGCGCCGACGGTCGCTGCGTCGAGCTCGGACGCGTGCACCTCGGGAAGGCCCTCGATCGGCCAGCGATCCGGCTCCGGGCGAGGCCACTGCTCGGGCCCAGCCGGTTCCCGCAAGGCATCGAACGCGGCGTGCCGGATCTGCAGCAGGCGGGTTTCGAGCGCCGCGTCACGTGCGCCGGCCAAGTTCTCGGTCAGGAGCTGGATCGCGTCCGAGTATCGGCCTGCCGAGACGAGCTGCTCGGCGCGAGCGAGAACAGTTGCGGTGTCAGACACGAACTCCTCCGAGGCCGAGCACGTCGCTTCCGTGCGTCTCGGCGAACCACTGGCTGCCTTCGACGTTGAAGTGCACGCCGTCACCGCGGATGGGCGAGACGCCATCCGCTTCGCGTAGCGGCACTCCGCCCGGACACAGGACCGCGTCCAGGTCGTAGAGCGCGACCTGCCCGTCGTGTCCTGCCACGAGCTCGGGGAGGATGTCGGCGTTGAGCACACCGAGCTCGTCCGCATCAATCAGGTCCGAGTTGACTGCGGTTTGATCAACCGAAGGCTCGGTGTCGAGACATGGCGCCTGCATCCACACGACGTTCGCGCCCCCGCTGCCGAGGATCGCCAACGCATCCTCGTACTCACGCAGCAGGTAGGCATCGAACAGCGCATCACCTGCCTGCTTCGGTTCATCCCACTCGGGGAGTCGACGCGGACCGAGGTCCCACGCGCTCGACAGCACGACAACGAGGTCAGGATCGAAGCTGGCCACCTGACTCTCGTACGCGGCAACCGCGGCGAGACACTCCGGGCGTATTGCGACTTCGTCGCCGGTTGGGTACTTGAAGCCCTCGTCGGCGATGCCACAGCCGTTGGTCGCGACGTTCCAGACCCAGACACCCTGCTCGGCACCCCAGCGCTCCAGGCCATACCCGAGAGACCGGGCCTGCGAGTCCCCGACGATCAGCACCCGCGCCGAGTCGCCCCGATCGGCGCGCTGATACAGAGCGGCAATATCGAGGAGCGTTTCGGCAGACGAAGCGAGATAGACCTCGCGACTGATATCGGTCGGATCCGGCATGGCGCCCGAGGGGACCAGATTGACGTCGGGATCCGTCCCGCGGTCAACGAGGGCGGTGCCGTAGGGGGTCAGTTCGCGCACGAACGTGACTTCGAACGGCTGACCCGACGAGATCGCAGCGATCGCCGCTCCCTGCTCGCTCAAGAGGTCGAATCCACCCGCCAGGAGGCTCGCTGCCACTGCCCGCGGAGTCTCCGCGCCGCTCACCTCGAGCGTCGCGAGATCGTCTCCGGCCCACCCGTCCACGAACCAGACGACGGTGTCGGGGTCGTGCTCGCTGACGAGGTCCGGCCACGTCTGAGCCCAGTTCGCGCAGACCATGACGTCGTCGACTTCGACCACGCCGCCATCACACGAGAACACTTCGCGGGCGGCAACCCTGATTTGCGTGTCGTCATCGACCAGGGACTCGAGCTCATCGACGACGTCGCTGTTGTCGGCACTGTGCACGACCAAGATGTCAAGGACACCGTCGCTCGTCGCGACCGGTGCCAGCAGAGACCGTCCGTCGTCGCGGAGCGTGGCGAGCGGGTCGTCGCCGTCCGTGTTGGCTGTGAGCTGCGCCCCCACCACCAGGGCGAGACCGACGACCGGGTAGATCATCGCCTGTCCCACGGACGGCAGGCGAAAAGTCGCCCCCCGCCGAATGGGTGTCTCCACGAAACGGTGCGAAGCCCAGGCGACGACGAATGTCGCGGCGAAGCGCACCGCACAGTTCGGCCAGGGGTCGAGACCCGTTCGTTCCGGCGTGAGCCAGAGGAAGAGCACAAAGTGATAGATGTAGATGCCGTAGCTGAGGCCACCGACCCACACAGCCGGGGCCCAGTTGAACACCCTGTCGAGCACGCCTCGCTGAGCCACGATGGCCATGATCAAACCGGCGGTCAGCACCGAGTTGAGCAGGAAGCCGCCGCGATACGAGAATGACTCGGTGACCCCGTAGGTCGTCCAGAGATACGCCAGCGCAGCGATGAAGATCCAGCCAACCCGCGGGAGCCATTGTCTCACCCGTTCGGGAATGACACCGAGCCGATGGTCCATGACGACCGCGAGAAGCACGCCGACGAGAACCTCGGCGATTCGGGTGTCCGTGCCGAAATACAGTCGATCGACGTTGGCGCCACCGTCGAAGAGGTGAAGCATCCACCAGGTCGAGCCGAGAGTCGCGGCGACCAGCACGCCGACCATGGCGCGATACGGCACCTTGGCCCGCAACAGAAACCCGAGTGACAACGGGATGACCAGGTAGAACTGTTCCTCCACAGCCAGCGACCAGTAGTGCTGTACCGGCGACGGCGCGGCGAAGATGTCGGTGTAGGACTGGTCTGTCGCGATGAACGTCCAGTTGACGACGTAGAACACGACACCCAGGAGGTCACCCGGCAGCTGCTCGGCCTGACTTCGGGTCGCCACGGTCGCCCCGAAGATCACCGCGAGGAGTACGCCGCCCAAAGCAGCCGGAGCCAGCCGTCTGACCCGGCGGGCCCAGAATCGCTTGAAGTCGACCCGCCCGGCCCGCTCTCGATCGTCCAGGAGGATCGCGGTGATGAGGTATCCCGACAACACGAAGAACAGCGACAATGAGAGATAGAAGCCGTCATAGGGCCCAAGCCGAGCGTGATAGAAGAGCACGCAGAAGATCGTGTAGCCGCGTAGGCCGTCGAGGCCGTGTTGGTAACTTCCGAACGCGCGGACCTTCCGGGCCGCGGGCGGCGACGCGGCGGGGGCTTCTACACGCATGGGTGCGAGGGTAGCCCAACACTCCGCGTGAGAGAAGACCACATAGGGTGGCGTCGGCTCGTCAGGTTCCCTATCGCCATGCGAGAACTTCCGCCAGAGCTCGCGGGATTGCCGACGGGCCGTCGATCGTCGCGAAACGGGCACCGGTTCGTTGGGCAAATGCTGCCGCATCGTCGGCGTCATCACTCGGCGCGATCACGCACAGTTCGTCGAGTCGGCGCGCGGTCGCATCGGGATCGACGCCGGCCGTCGCCCGGCAGTCGGACAGCAGGATCGTGACGCGCCGCTTCGCCCGAGACCGTTCGAGCTGGCGCGCCGAACTCCGGAGCGCGGCGTCGAGGTCCGTCGTGCCGCGACCGCGGAGCCGGAGCAGGTCGTTGACGACCTCGGCGGCCGAGCGCCCGTCGTCCTGGGACTTGAGGGCGAGTTGACGATCCGAGAACGCCAGCACCGACCAGTCGGAGGGCGCCCGCCACGAACACGCTGCGGCGGCGACCGCCGCGGTCGCCAGCCGGTCGCCGCTCATCGAACCACTCCGATCGATGACCAGCGAGACCGCCATCGTCGGCTTCGTCCAATGGCGGACCCTCAGCTCGTCGGCGCCGACCGCCGCGTGGCCGGCGCGCGCCTGCACGAGCGCATCGAGGCTGCCGTCGATGTCGAGATCGCCGTCGGCTCGGTCGGACGGTGCGGAGACGATCCGTCCGATGCCGCGGCTGTCGGTCGGACCGACGCGGGCGACGTCGAGCATCAGACGGCCGGCGAGGCGAGCTGCCAGCGCAGCAAGGACAGGGTCGGTCGCTGCGGTCATCTCCGCGAGCAGGGCGAGCGCGTGGGCGGCGTCTTCCTCCACCAGATCGGCCAACGCCTGCTCGTCGATCTGGCCCACGTCGGGCGAGATGTCGTCGAACGACGGGTCCTGCCGGAGCTGTTCGCGGGGCGTGGTGCGACGGTTCTCGTCGGCCAGTGCCTCCTGGGCGTCATCGCCCTCGAGGGTGAGCGGCGCTCCCGGGTCGCCCCCTACGGGGCTCCCACTTTTCCCTGATCGCCATCGGCGTCGGGGGCTTCGGGGTCGGAATTCTCGGCTGCGAGAACCTGCGACCACAGATCGCGGATCACGTCCTCTGGCTTGTCGTCGCCTCCCTCGTGGAGTCGGATGCGACCGGACAGGGCGACGAGCGCTGCGTCGAGCCCGATCTCCGGGTCGGTGACGTCGACGCCGCGGATGCTCGCCAGCCGCGTCGCCACCTCGATGAGATCGATCGCACCACGGACCGAGGATCCGACCCGAACGTCGGCATGGTTGCGGGTGCCGCGGGTGACGAGGACGGCGCGGACCAGGATCAGGTCGCCGGAGTCACACGCCCGTCGCTCGACGATGTCCGCTTCGTCGTCGCGGGACTGGTAGCCCATCGCTATCCGGCACATCCGGTCGTAGACCGCGCCGGACACCCGAGCCGTGCCGACATTGTCGAACGGGTTCATCGCCGCCACGAGCCGGAACCCCGCCGCGGCCTCGATGCGCCCGATCCGCGGCAGGTGGAGCTCGCCTTCCGACATCACCGAGATCAGGAGATTGACGGTCTCCTCCGGCACCCGGTTCAGCTCCTCGACATAGAGCAGCGAGCCGGCGCGCAGGGCCTCGACGAGCGGCCCGTCGACGAAGACGTCGGGGGCGTAGCCCTCCTCCAGCACACGAGCCGGGTCGAACTGGCCGGCAAGCCTCGCTGGGGTCAGCTCGGCGTTGCCCTCGACGAAGACGAACCCGGTCCCCGCCGCACCGGCGACCTCGCGCAGCATCGTCGACTTGCCGGTGCCGGGCGGACCCTCGAGCAGCACGTGTCGGTCCGCCGCGAGCGCGGCGACGAGCAGCTCGATCTCGCGTCGTCGTCCGACGAGCGCGGCGTCGAGCGCGTCGAGGACTGCGGCATCATCGAGCGAGGTCATGACAAAGGCGCTCTCGATTGAGTATCAGTCGAAGGTGATCACGCCGCGAACGTTCTTGTTCGACAGCATGTCGGCGTAGCCCTCGTTGACCTGATCGAGGGTGTAGGTGTTGGTGATCATCTCGTCGAGCTTGAGCTGACCGGCCTGATACATCGAGAGGAGATGCGGAATCTCCTTGCGAGGAGCCGTCGAGCCGAACAGGCAGCCCTTGAGCTCCTTGTTCATCATGGCGAACTCGAAGAGGTTCAGCTGGACGTCCATCGCCATCGCGTTCGCGACCGCGGTGGCCACGATGGTGCCGCCCTTGCGGGTGAGGAACTGGGCGGGAGCGATCATGTCGCCGGTGAGCACGCCCGGGGTCAGGATGACGCTGTCGGCCATCACGCCTTCGGTGATGCCACCGACGAGCTCCATAGCCTCCTCCATCGAGGCGGCCGCGTGGGTGGCACCGAACTCCTGTGCGCTCTCCCGCTTGAACTCCGACGGATCGACGGCGACGACGTTTTTGGCGCCGGCCACCTTCGCGCCCTGGATCGCGGCGTGACCGAGGCCTCCACAGCCGACGATGATCACCGTGTCGCCGGCCGTCACGCCGGCGCGGTTCACTGCCGAGCCGTAGCCCGTGGTGACGCCGCAGCTGACGAGCGCGGCAGGCCCGGGCGGGATGTCCTTCTGCACCTTGATGGCGGAGTCGACGCTCAGCACCATGTGCTCGGCGAACGTGCCGAGCTTGAGCAGCGGGGTGAGATCCTCGCCCGCCGTGCTGTGGTGACGGAAGCCGCCGGCCATCATCCCGGGCTCCATGAGATGCGCACCCAGGTCACACAGGTTCTGCTGGCCGGACGCGCACCAACGGCACTTGCCGCACGAGGGAATGAAGGAGCAGGAGATGTGGTCGCCGACCTCGAACTCCGTGACGCCTTCGCCGAGGGCGATGACCTCGCCCGCTCCCTCGTGACCACCGATCAGCGGCATCGGGGCGGGCATCGTGCCGTCGTGCGCGTGCTCGTCGCTGTGGCACATGCCCGCGGCGGTGGTCTTCACGAGGATCTCGCCGGGCTGCGGATCGTCGAGCTCGATCTCCTCGACGCTCCAGTCGGCCCCGACTTCACGGAGAATGGCAGCTCTGGTCTTCATGGACGATCCCTTCGAAGGACTGGTTCGGGCGAGAGGTGAACGCGGCAGAACGTACCAGTGCCGCCCCTTGTTCCGATAGTTCGCAGCGTCAGTCGGCGATCCGTACTTCCCCGACGACGGTGCCCGCCCAGTTGCGCAGGACCTGCGGCTCGGGTGGGTCGCCGACCCCGAGTTCGGCGATCGCCCACTCGACCGCGATCTCACTCGCCCGGGTTGCCCCGTCGCGCGCCTTGAGCGCGATCGCCGCCCCCGACTCCGTCGCAATCGCGCAGTAGACGCCCTCGGCCCCCGTCTTGACGGCGAGGCGACCCGCCCCGGACTCCATTAACCGCGTACACGCCCGGTCGGTGCCGGCGACCATGAAGGGCTCTGCCGTCATCGCCTCATAGATGCGTCGCCCCTCGTCGGATCGCGCCAGCGCGGCCCAACCCGCGGCCAGCCGGTCGAGCGGAAGCGACCACACCGGGATCCCGCAGCCGTCGACGCCGGGCACCATTCCGGAGA
The DNA here is from genome assembly GCA_021604885.1 of Acidimicrobiales bacterium. Lineage (GTDB taxonomy): Bacteria > Actinomycetota > Acidimicrobiia > Acidimicrobiales > Aldehydirespiratoraceae > JAJRXC01. The sequence continues at coordinate 2,453 of BQJV01000060.1, read as the reverse complement.
GCGAGACACCACAGAGTTCTTCGACGATCGGGGTCAGGTGCTGCGCCTGCAGCGGGTGGGTCGGTGAGAGGTACCCCGCCGATTCGATGTCGGCGTGGCGGCACACGGCCAGGAAGCCGACGTGCTTCCCCGAGCAGTTGTTGTGCATCGCTGTCGGCAGTTCCCCGGCTGCGACCAGTGCATCGGCACTGGGTCGGTGCGTCGGCACGTGGGCGCCACACGCGAGCTGCCCCTGATCGAGTCCGAGGTCGGCGAGCCACGCGTCGACGGACTGCACGTGAAGCGGTTCCCCGCCATGGCTGGCGCACGCGAGCGCGAGCCGGCGGTCGGCGAGCGGGTCGGCGTCGAGCAGACCGGTTCGGACCAGGGGAACCGCCTGCACCGGCTTGAGCGCCGATCTCGGGAGGACCGCCCGCTCGGCATCGCCGCGGGACCACAGGATCCGACCGTCGTCGTCCACCGCGACCACGTCCACGTCGTGCCGACTCTCGCCCTCCCCACCACGGAGGACCTCGACGCTCAACACAGATGCCACAGCGCGAGGCTACGTTCCCCTCATGGCCGATCTCGACCAGGACACCCGCGTCAAGCGTCGCAGCACCGCTGACGGCGTCACGACCTACAACGCCGCTGCCTCCGCTGATTGGGCGATCTGGGGACCGATGGGCGGCTACATCGCGTCGATCGCGCTCCGCGCCGCCGGTGCGCACTGCGGCCGCACTCGGCCGGCGTCGATCAACGCGAACTTCCTCGCCGTCGCCGCGTACGACGACCTGACGGCAACGGTCACCACGTTGCGCACGACCAGAGTCGCCACCTGCGTCCGTGTGGAGCTGAGCCAGGGTGACCGCGCGATTCTCGAGGCGACGGTGTGGGGGACGGACACCGTCGACGGCATGTCGCACCACACCGCCCGCTCGCGTCCCGATGTGCCCGGACCCGAGGGCCTCGACACCTTCCTCGAGCTGCTTCGCCGAACCGGGGAGCCGTCGCCCTACGAGTTCTGGCACCGGCTCGACTGCAGGCCGACCTTGTGGATCGAGGACTGGGAGAACCGCGAGCCCCGCGAACCGGAAGCGGTCTCGTGGTACCGATTCCTGGATCACGCGCCGACCGAGGACCGGTGGCTCGACGACTGCCGGCTGCTCATCACCACCGACCTCGATGCGTGGGGCCCCGCCTGCAACCCGCACACCGGCGAGCTCGAATGGTTCGCGCCGACCATCGAGCTCTCATGCCGGTTCCTGCAGCCGGCACCCGAGTGGTTGCTCAGCTGGGGTTCGGCACCGGTCGCCCACGAGGGACTGATCGGCGTCCAGTCGGAGATCTGGTCCGGCGACGACCGCCTGCTGGCGATCGGCGGGAGCACGCTCATGTCGCGGCCCGCACCGAACCGGCCGGGCGGCTGAGGATCAGATCGCGTCAGCCCGACGCAGGGCCGTCAGCGCGATCCAGCCGGGCAGGATCGGGAGCCAGAACGTGACCAGCCGATAGAGGAACACGGCGGGAATCACGATCTCGGCGCTCTCCACCGTGCTGAATGCCGCGATGAGTGCTGCCTCCGCCGCGCCGAGGCCACCGGGGGTCGGTGCGGCGTTCGCCACCGCACTCCCGGTCAGGAACAGGAGGGCGAGCAGTGGGAACGAGATGTCGGCTCCGAATGCCTCGAGCGACGCTGCCATCGCGGCGAGATAGGCCAGCGTGATCGCGGCGGACCCGCCGAAGAGGAGTGCCAATCGGGAGGGACTGTGGCCGATCGTGCGGATCGCCTCCGCACCGGCTTTCAGCTGCGGCATGACGTGGGCATGCATCAGGTGGCGAAGCCGAGGGACGGCGACCGAGATGACGAGCAGTACGCCAACGATCGCCGCGGCCGTGGCGAGCGTGCGAGGCGACGGAACCGTGAGCGACCCTGTGTCGTCGGTTCGGCTCGCGAGGAGCAGGAAGCCGAGGGTCAGCGAGATGTGCACGGCGGCGCCCGCCACGGCATTGAGGCCCACCGCCGTGACACTGACCGCCGTCGGCACGCCCTGCTTCTGGAAGTAGCGGATGTTGGTGGCCACGCCGCCGACCTTGGCGGGGGTGACGCGGTTGGCGAACGACGACGCGAGTTGGGCGGCGAGCGACGGAAGGAAGCGCACCCGCGCCGGGATCGCTCCGAGCAGGCTCGCCGTCGCGGCGACGTAGGTCATCAGCGAGAAACCGACCGCCGCTGCCGCCCATCCCGGCGAACCGTCGCGAACCTGTCGCCAGATGTTGTCCACGTCGGCCAGCTGCGGGAAGAGGAACCAGGCACTCAGGGCGATCGTTGCGAGAATGAAGACGGTCTTGCCCTCCACCCGCTGGAGTCGGTAGGGCGTCTCCTCCGGCACCCCGCACTGCTCGATGAGCAGCGTCCGGATCGGCGCGAGCCCCTCCTCGCCGCCGATCGCTTGACGGGTCGCGGTGCTTAG
>BQJV01000059.1 GCA_021604885.1 Acidimicrobiales bacterium | reverse complement strand
GCAGCATCGAGCCGCTCCACCGTGTCAACGAACCAGCCGTCGCTCAGCCCGCCGGCGAGCGCAGCGGCGTGACTGTCCAGCCGGTCGCGATAGCGGAGGAACGGGTTGTCCGACATGAGGGCCCGGCGTCAGCCGTGTGCGGCGCCGGTGGCGGCGTTGAAGTCGACGATCATCTCGTCCCACGTGTCGACGAGCGGCCGTAGTCCCTGCCAGAACGACTGGTCGCGACGCGCCTCGAAGTCCGCGATCTCCACACCGAGCTGTTCGACCCAGGTGAAGTAGCCGAGGTTGAAGACCCGGTTGCGATGCACCTCGTCCATCTCGATCGCGTGGGTGGTCTCGACGTTGCCGAGGTGCTCGTCGAAGACCGCGCCCGCTTCGGCATCGTCGAACCCGCCGGAGAAGTGGGTCGACATGACCTTCTCGCGTTCGGAGTTGTACATCTCCGAACCATCGGTCGCAACGGTGACGATGACGTCGTCGGAGCCCAGGCCCCACTGCTTCGCGGTCGTTATCGCGGCCAGGGCATTGCAGATCGACGAATAGCCCATGTGGGTGAGGACCGATGCGAGCGCTGGGTCCACACCACGCTGCTCCAGCAGCCGCATGCCGGCCGGTGTGTTGAAGAGCACGTCGAGTTGGTCCGTCGACTCGTCGGACACCCCGACGATCAGATCGGTGTTCGTGACGTTGTGGATCAGCGGGATGTGCTTGTCGCCGATGCCCTGGATGTTGTGGTCGCCGAAGCCGTTGTAGAGCATCGTCGGCACCTCGAGCGCCTCGACGGCCACGATGCGGGCGCCATGCTGATCCTTCAGATAGTCACCGGCGCCGAGCGTGCCGGCGGAGCCGGAGGCCGACACGAACGCGGCGAGGTTGCCCGGCCGGTCGGCGGTGACGTGCTCGAACACACGCTCGAGCGACGGACCGGTGACCCCGTAGTGGCCCATGTGGTTCGAGAACTCGCTGAACTGGTTGAGGATGACGTTTGCGGGATCCTGCTCGAGGCGCATGCACTCGTCGTAGATCTCCTTGACGTTCGCCTCGGTGCCCGGCGTACGGATCACGTCGTCGGGGTGGTCGATCCAGCGGTCGAGCCACTCGAACCGCTCCCGGCTCATGCCCTCGGGGAGCACGGCCACGCCTCGACATCCCATGATCTTCGAGATGGCGATGCCGCCGCGGGCGTAGTTGCCGGTGGACGGCCAGATGGCCCGGTCCGCCGTCGGATCGAAGCGACCGGTCACCAGCCGGGCGACCAGGCAGGCATAGGCGGCGAGCACCTTGTGGGCGCCGATCATCGGGAATCGGTTGCCGAAGGCGAGCACGATGCGAGCGTCGACGCCGGTCAACTCCGGCGGCAGCTCGACATGGTCGGGCACGCCGATCGGGCCCGAACCGTCCAGCGCGTTGTACCAGTGGACGCGGAACAGATTGCGGGGGTCTGCCGCGTTCTTGTCGACGTCCGCCAGCGAATCGGTGATCGCCGTGGGGATCGTCGACGGATCGCGCAGCTGAGCGAACGTCGGGAGAACGATGTTGTTCTCCCGAAACCGCGTGATCGCGTTGTCGTAGGCGGCGCGGCCGTCGTCGGCGAAGTCGCCGAAGATCGCAAGACCAGTCATCAGAGTTGCTCCAGTTTCGTGAAGAGACGTTGTGCGGCTTCTGCCGCCTTGGCCCGGATCTCCGCGCTGTCGACTCGGGTGGCGGCGCCGTCGGCGAACACCACCTCACCGTCGATCTCGACGCGGGTCGGCGACACCCCCGGGCTGTAGGCCAGACGCCAGGGATCCATGGGTTCGTAGTTCCAGGTGACGCGGTCGTCGCGTGCCTCGGGCATCAGCGACCAGCCCGGCTCCAGCCACGCCCAGACGTCGTCGGGCGTGGTGGTGACATCGTGCTCGCGGGCCTTCGCGAAGGCGACGCGGAACTCGTCGAGCATGTCGGCGCCGATGCCGTCCGTACCGAGCCCGGTCGCGTTCGCGAAGCGGGTCGGGCGGGCGTAGCCGACCGCATTGTTCATGTTGGACCGCGGGTTGTGCACGATTGTTCCGGCCAGCCCGTGGTCGTCCGGGAGGTGGACGCCGTGGACGAGCCACCAATCGTCGCCGGCATGGGGACGCAGCCGCTCCCAGGTGTCGCTGTCGCCCTCGGCGACATGGACATGGACACCCACGCCGTGGCGGGCCGCGATCTCCGCGGCCGCGGCGAGGGTGTCGTCCTCACAGGTGAACGCCGCATGGAGGCCCACCATGCCCCGGCCTCCGGCGGCGAGGAACCGATCGTTCTCGGCGAGGCCCGCAGCCGCGCCCGCGGCCCCGTGACGGTCGGTCACGCCGTACGCCGTGTTGACCCGTACGCCGACCTCGGCGCAGGCGTCGGCGATGACGCTCAGGGAGCCGTCGATCGCGTTCGGCGACTCGTGGTGATCGACGATCGCCGTGCAGCCCCGCTCCAGCGCTTCGAGCGCGCCGAGCTTGGCCGACCACTCGATCGTGTCGAGGTCGAGCGCACGGTCGAGACGCCACCAGACCAGCTCGAGGATCTCGAGGAACCCGGTGGGCGTGCGGGGCGGCGCCGGCATCCCTCTCGCCAGGGCGGAGTAGAGATGGTGGTGCGCACAGACGAGGCCGGGCGTCTGGTCGTCCGCGATCACCGACTCCACGTGCCCACCCATGAGGCGGCGTTCTCCCGATTCGCCTCGTTCACCAGGGGCAGCTCGTTGCGCCACTCACCGTCACGGGCCTGCATGGCTGCCGCCACCGCACCGGCCGTGGGGACGAGGCCGATCTCGCCGACGCCCTTGATGCCGTAGGGCGCGTTGGGCTGCGGTGCCTCGACGAGGATGACGTCGACCGGCGGCATGTCCTTCGGGCGAATGATGTCGAGGCTGCGCAGCGTCTCGTTGGTCGGGCGACCGTCGTCGTCGCACGGGAACCCCTCGCTCAGCGCATAGCCGAGGCCCATGTGGACGGCGCCCTCGATCTGGCCCTCGCACAGCAACGGATTGACGGCGCGGCCGACGTCGTGGGCAGCCACGACGTTCTCGACCACACCGGTCTCCGGATCCATCACCACGAGCTGGGCCGCGTAGCCGAAGGTCGAGTGGATGATCGGATTCTCGACCCCGTCGTTCATCGAGTTGGTCCAGTCGACGCGGTACTCGCCCTCGTAGTCGACGCCGACCGCACACCCGTCGGCCATCGCGATCCGGCACGCGTCGGCCACCGAACCGGCGCCCATCAGCGTGCCCCGGCTGCCCGTGGTCTGGCCGGCGCCGAGCTCGCGCGTGGAGTCGACGATGACGACGACGTCCTCCGCGGCCACGCCGAGCTCCTCGACGGCGACCTGCAGCGCGACGGTGTGGACGCCCTGGCCCATCTCGGTCCAGCAGTGCCGCACCTCGACCTTGCCGTCGGGCCGGAAGTGGACGACCGCCTTCGCGATCTCCTTGAAACCGTTGCCGAGGCCCGAGTTCTTGAGACCGAGACCGAGACCGACCGCCTTGCCCGCCGCGACGGCGTCCTCGTACTGCGCCTTGACCGCGTCGAGGCACGCCTGCGCGCCGAGACAGCCGTCGTCCATGATCTGACCGGGACCCCAGACGACACCGGGCGAGATGACGTTGCGGTTCCGGATCTCCCAGCCGGAGATGCCGACGTGTTCGGCAAGCCGATCCATCACGCCTTCCATGGCGAACTGTGCCTGGTTGGCGCCGAAGCCGCGGAACGCGCCACAGACCGAATTGTTCGTGCGGGCCGCGATGGCCTCGCAATCGATGTTCGGCACGACGTAGGGGCCGCTGGCGTGGCCCGCCGCCCGCTCGAGCACCTTCATGCCGACCGATGCGTAGGGACCGGAGTCGCCGACCATGCGGATCCGCAGCGCGGTGAGGCGACCCTCGTCGTCACAACCCGCTTCGTAGTGCATGCGGATCGGGTGACGCTTCGTGTGGACGAGGAACGACTCCTCACGAGAGAACGTGATCTTCACCGGACGCCGGAGAAGCCATGCCGCGAGCGCCGTCTGCCCCTGGTTCGACATGTCCTCCTTGCCGCCGAACGCGCCCCCGTTGCTGACGAGCTCCGTGACGATGCGGTCGGTCGGGACGTCGAGGATGCGGGCGATGTCGTTGCGGTCGTCCCAGATGCCCTGACCACCGGAGAAGACCATCAGTCGGTCGAAGTCGACGGGCTCGCCATTGGTGCCGCCCGCGGTCAACGGCAGGGGTTCCCCGGCGGGGACCGGCACGGCGAGGGTGGACTCCGGCTCGAGGAACGCGTGATCGATGCGCTGCGTCTGGAAGGTCTCGCGCACGACGTGCGCCGACGATCCGAGCGCGGTATCGGCGTCGCCGCGGGCGTAGGTGGACGTGGAGAGGATGTTGCCGTCGAGCTCCCAGACCGCGTCGTCTGCGCCCGGCGCGATCGCCTCGATCGGGTTCACGATCGGCGGGAGCACGTCGTACTGCACGTCGATGAGTTGGGCGGCGCGGCGTGCGGTCGGCCGATCGACGGCGACGACCACGGCCAGCACGTCGCCGAGATAGCTCGTGCGACCCCCGACCGGGATGAAGACCGGCCAGTCCTTGTGGATCAGGCCGGAGCGGAGCTCGCCGGGCACATCCGCACCGGTGAAGACCGCTTCGACACCCGGCACGGCGGCCGCCGCGCTCGTGTCGATCGCGAGGATGTCGGCGCGGGCATGATCGGTGAGGTGCACGGCGCCGTGGAGCACGCCGGCAGGCTGCATGTCGTCGATGAACGGGCGGTCGCCCATCGAGAGCTCGGCCGCCTCGTACTTGACGCCCCGCGAGCCCACGCCCTTCGGCGCGATCGCCACGGGAATCTCGTCGGCCGCGAGGGCCTCGACTGCGTCGAGAATCTTCGTGTAGCCGGTGCAGCGGCACAGGTGGGCGCCCAAGAGCCGGGCCGCGCCCTCACGGGTGAGCTCACTGCCCTTCTTGTCGAGCATCGCCTTCGTGCGCACGACGATGCCGGGTGTGCAGAACCCGCACTGGAGCGCGCCGTGGGCGGCGAACGCCGCGGCCATCCGGTCACGTTCGCCGGCGTCGATGCCTTCGAGGGTGACGACCTCGGCACCGTCGGTCTTCTCCATCGACGTCTGACACGACACCCGCGCCTTGCCGTCAACGAGCACCGTGCAACAGCCGCACTGGCCCGACGGCGAACACCCGTCCTTCGGGGACATCACGCCCAACTCGTCGCGCAGCGCGGCGAGAAGGTGCTCGTGGCCGGCGGCAGTCGTCACCTCGGCGCCGTTGAGGTTGAACGTGGTCATGGCGTCTCCTCTGGAGGCGGGACAGGTCCGCGCTGCGTGGTGATGGCGGTGTAGGTCTCGGGTCGGCGGTACCGATCGAACTGGAACAGTGTTTCCTTGTAGTTACGGGTGAGATCCAAGTCGATGTCGGCGACCGCGAGCTCGTCGCCGTTGTGGGCTGTCAGCGCGATCACGCGACCGGTCGGCGCGATGATGCAGCTGTCGGCCAGCGACTCGACCCCTTCCTCGTTGCCGCCCTTCGCGACCCCGACCACGAAGCAACCGTTCTGATAGGCGCCCGCCTGCATCACGAGATGACTGTGAAAGGACTGCAGCATGTCCTGACTCGGGTCTGGCGCATAGTGCATCGGCGTGTTGTAACCGATCAGGATCAGTTCGGCGCCGCCCAGAGCCAGGCAGCGATAGGTCTCCGGCCAGCGGCGATCGTTGCAGATCGCCATGCCGACGACGCCGCCGAACGCCCGCCACGTCGGGAAGTCGTCTCCCGCCTCGAAGTAGCGCCGCTCCAGATGCTGGAACTCGCGCCAGGGCTCGTGCTCGGCATGGCCCGGCAGGTGGACCTTGCGGTACTTGCCGACGATCGAGCCGTCGCGCTCGACCAGGATCTGGGTGTTGTAGCGGTGACCGTCGGGCGTGAGTTCGGCGTAGCCGAGACAGAAGCCGACGCCACGCTCGGCGGCGACGTCGAAGAGTCGCTGCGTCTCCGGCCCGGGCATTTCGGTCTCGTAGAAGTCGTCGAGTTCGAGGTCGTCCTCGTCCTCGACGTTCCAGCGGGGGAAGAAGGTGGTGAGCGTGAGTTCCGGGAACACGACCAGTTCGACGCCGCCCGTCGCCGCCTGCTCGAGCAGCGCGACCAAGCGGTCGACGACCGACGCCCGGGATTCGTGGCGCCCGACGGGGCCGACCTGGGCCGCGGCGACGCGAAGCAGCCGGCCACCGGTCTCCACCAACGGGCCTGCCGCTGCCTGCTCGGCGTCGGTCATTCGGCCACCTCCTGGAGCGGGAGCCCCTGTTCGCTCGCCAGCAGCTGCTGTACGAGTGAGACAGTCTCGTCGTCGGCGCGGGCCGCGACCACGCGCCCGTCGTCCAACAGGAAGCCCTGCCCGTCACGGCCGTCGAACACGCTGCGATCGGTGTAGAGCTTCGGCTTGATCTGGGCCGGGTCGCCCTCCTCGGGGCAGAACACCATGCAGTTGCCGCACTCGTTGCACAGCTCGGCCAGCACCAGATACTGCTGTCGGTCCGGCATCCCCTCGAGGCTCCGGATGTTGAAGAACGCGTCGTTGGGACACACCGTGATGCAGAAGTTGCAGGCGACGCAGCCGAACATCTCGAGCTCGTTGTCCACGGCTCGGGGCAGCTTCTCGTTGCTGGTGAAGTGGTAGGGCTCACGGCCGTCGCCGCGGAGCGATGCGACATACTCCGCGATGACCGACCCGTGTCCCGCGGCCTGGGCGGCCCCTTGGCGGCCGGCCCGGAAGCCGGCGAGGTCCGTCGCTCCGGCGTCGGCAACGGCGGCCGTCAGCGTCTTGAGCATCGGCGCCATGCGTCCATACCCGCCCGGCTTGAGCAGGTCGGAGCAGATGGTTGCGGGGTTGAGGCCGGTGGCCAGCGTGTCGGCCAGATTGTCCTTGGTGACCCCGGCGCTGAAGGACACCATCACATCGCCGGCGTGGCCCGGGATCATGAACGTGTCGGGCAGGGCGGCGGCCAGCTTGTCCAGCAGGCTCGTGGAGATCACGTGGAGCGGCGCGCCGGAGAGATACATCGTCTCGTCGGGCATGAAGCCCCGGGTGTTGTCCACGACGAGCGTGTTGGTCAGCTTGATGCCGAACGTGCGGCCGCGGTCCTTGGCGTACTGGTTCAGCTCGCCGATGAGTTCGACGCCCCGCTCGAACTGGAGGTCCTCCGCGAACGCGGCCTCCTTGACGCTGACGGTGTCGTAGCCGAGCTCGTCGTTCACGATGCCGGCGACCGTCTCGTAACCGAGCAGCGTCGGGTTGAGCTTCACGATGACGTCGAGTTCGTGTTCGTCGATCAGGTGCTTCGTGATCGACTCGATCTCCTCGGGCGGGCAGCCGTGGAACGTCGACAGTGTCAACGTGTCGGAGATCACCGGGTCGAAGTCGAGGTCGCGGAAGTCGGCGAACGACCCCTGGATCTGCGGCCGCAGCGCGTCGATCGCGGCCGATGCATCGTGCATCCCGCGGATGAAGGATGCAACCTTCTCGGTGGTGATCCCGGCAAGGTCGTAGCCGACCGACATGTCGAACACGTGAGCGCCCGGGTCGCCGACGAACTCCTGGAGCGGCTCCCAGCGGCGCAGCATCTCGAGGGCCATCCACGCCTTCACGTACTCCTCGAGGCTGGCCGGCACCTCGAGCTCCTGGCTCCACTCGATGTTGTAGCCGATCGTGTGCATGTCGATGCACGGCCGACCGATCTCGAGGTCGTCCATCACCTGCACCGTCTTGAGCTCGAAGAGACGACCGCCCCCGAGCCACGCGAGCACGATGTTCTGTGCCATCTGGCTGTGGGGTCCGGCGGCGGGACCGATCGGCGACTCACACCGCCGGCCGAGGAACTCGAAGGACAGATCGATGTCGGGGTCAGGGCGCCAGATACGGGCGTTCGGGAGATCGAAGATCTTCTTGCGGCTCGCCCACTCGTGCTCGATACGGCCGAGCAGCGCGGCGAGCGACATCGGGGTGAGGGGCGGGGTCGTCTCAGCCATCGGCGTTCCCTTGGTCGTCACCGTCACCCGACGCCAGCGTGAGCATCACGTGCAGGAGCACGTTCGCGCCGGCCTCGAGGTCCGCGGGGCTCGTGTACTCGGCGGGGTTGTGGCTCAACCCGTCCTTGCTGGGCGTGAACACCATCGCCGTGGGGCAGACGCGCGCGAGCATCTGCGCATCATGACCGGCTCCGGAGGGCATGCGCCGCACCGAGTGGCCGAGCGACGCCGCCGTCCGCTCCACCCGGTCGACGACGGCCGGGGCGAAGATGACCGGCTCGAAGCGCGCCAGCGTGCGGGACTCCACGGTGCAGCCCTCGGCCGCGGCGGTCTCCGCTACGAACGCGGCCAGCTCGGCTTCCGCCTTCTGGAGGACGTCCTCGTCCGTGTTGCGCAGGTCCACGGTGAGCGTGGCCGACGCGGGCACGACGTTCACGAGGTTGGGTGCGAGCGCCAGGGCACCCACGGTGGCGACCTGCGGATGGCCGACGCGGTCGGCCAACTCGCGGGCGAACGCGATCACGCGAGCGGCGACGAGGCCGGGGTCGCGGCGCATGGCAATCGGTGTGGTGCCGGCGTGGTTCGACTGACCGGTGATCGTCAGCTCCTGCCAGCTGATGCCCTGAACGCTCTCGACCGCGCCGATCGTGATGCCCTCGGCTTCCAGCACCGGGCCCTGCTCCACGTGCAGCTCGACGAACGCATGGGGCGCACGACCGGGCACGGGCGCGGCACCGGCGTAGTCGATGCGTTCGAGCTCCTCGCCGACCCGGACGCCGTCGATGCCCTCGATGTCGAGCGCTTCCTCGAGCGGCATCCCACCGACGTAGACCAGGCTGCCGAGCATGTCGGGCGCGAACCGGGCGCCCTCCTCGTCGGTGAAGAACGCCACGGCGAGCGGGCGATAGGGCGTGATGCCCGCGGCCTGCACGGTTTCGATCACCTCGAGGCCGGCGAGGACGCCGAGGTTGCCGTCGTAGCGGCCCCCGGTGCGCACGGTGTCGATGTGGGACCCACACATGACGGGCGGGCCGTCGATCGTGCCCGCCAGGGTGGCGATCACATTGCCGATGCCGTCGATCACCACGTCCATGCCGAGATCACGCATCCAGGTGACCACGAGATCGCGGCCGGCCTTGTCCTCGTCGGTCAGCGCGAGCCGGGCACAGCCCTCGGTGCCCTCGATCGCGCCGATCTCCGCGAGCGCGGCCAAGCGGCCGATGAGGCGGTCGATGTCGACCCGGAGCGCGGCGGTGGACGCGGGCATCACATGACGGTACCAGACGTCCTTTACAAAATGTACAAGTCCTCTTCGTCGTGGGGTACGCTCGCATCCATGGCCGCGTCGGACCCGGGCGACATCGCTGCAGAGTTCCTCGTGGAGCCGTTCGTCGAGGGCTCCCCCGGCGCCCACGTGACCGCCGCGGTCGACGCGTTCGCCGCCCACGAGATCGAGGTCGAACTCGGGCCGTTCGCCTCGTCCGCGGAAGGCGACGTCGACGCCATGGCCGACGCGATCGCGGAGATGATCCGGGCGGCGATGACGAACGGGGCGACGTCGATCCAACTGCGGGTGGCGGCGACCGCCGAGGAGATCCCGGTCCCCACCCTGCGAGACGCCCTCGACGACATCCTGCGCATGGCCGAGCGCGAGATCGGCACCATGGCGCCCGATTGGGACCGTGATCAGAAGCAGCGCGTGGTCCGGATGCTCGAGGAGCGCGGTGCCTTCCAGCTGCGCGGCGCGGTCGACGACATCGCCCGGATCATGGGTGTCTCGCGCATCACGATCTACAACTACCTCAACGCGATCGAGGCGGAGACCGATGGCTGATCTGCTCATCCACGACGCATGGACCGTCGCAACGGTGGACGCCACGCGCCGCGAGTTCGACGGCGGTTGGGTCGCGATCACCGACGGTCTCGTCTCGGGGGTGGGCGGGCCGGACGACGCACCACCCTCGGCCACCGAGCGCATCTCCGCCGAGGGATGCCTCGTCACGCCCGGACTCGTCAACACCCATCACCATCTGTTCCAGAACCTGACCAGGGCCTACACGCCGATGACGGCCGCACCCCTCTTTGGATGGCTGCAGTCGCTCTACCCGTTGTGGACCGATGCGATCGACGAGGAGTCGGCGTACCTGGCGGCGTGGGTCGGCCTCGCCGAGCTCGCACTCTCCGGGTGCACGACCTCGTCCGATCACCACTATCTCCATCCGGTGCGCGCGGGGGACCTGCTCGGCGCGGAGATCGAAGCGGCGACGGATCTCGGGATGCGCTTCCATCCGACCTACGGGTCGATGTCGCTGTCGGAAAAGGACGGCGGCCTCCCGCCCGACGACGCGGTCCGCGACGAGGACGACATCCTCGCCGAGTCGGAGCGTCACGTCGCCCGGTGGCACGATCCGACCCATGGCGCCATGGTCCGCATTGCGCTCGCCCCCTGCTCACCGTTCTCGGTCACGCCGGATCTCATGCGTCGAACCGCCGAGCTCGCCGAGCGCCTCGACGTCCGCCTCCACACCCATCTCGCCGAGAACGCCGAGGACGACGAGTTCGCGCTCGCCACCTTCGGCATGCGTCCGGTCGATCTCTACGAGGACGTCGGCTGGATGAGCGATCGCAGTTGGGGGGCCCACGTCGTGCGCCCGAACCCCGAGGAGGTCACTCGCCTGGGCGCGGCCGGCGTCGGCATCGCCCACTGCCCCAGCTCCAACATGATCCTGTCGTCCGGCATCGCGCCCGTGATCGACCTGCGCCACGCCGGCTGTCACGTCGGCCTCGGTTGCGACGGCTCGTCCTCCGCCGATTCGGCGTCGCTCTGGCAGGAGGCCCGCCTGTCGATGCTCCAGGGCAAGCTCGTCTCCGGGGCCGACGCGATGACTGCACGGATCGCCCTCGAGGTCGCCACCCGCGGCGGCGCGGGCTGTTTGGGCCGCGTCGGCGAGATCGGCGAACTCTCCGTCGGCGCGGTCGGCGATGTCGCCATCTGGGACCTCAGCGGCCCGGTCTTCGCCGGCGTGCTCGACGACCCGATCGAAGGCTGGCTCCGCTGCGGCCCCACCGCCGCCCGCGACACCATCGTCCACGGCCGCCCCGTCGTCCGCGACGGCCACCTCGTCTCCCCGGACCTCGGCGCCAACCTCGCCGCCCACCGCATCGCCAGCCGCCGCTTCCAACCGATCTGACCCAAACCCCCGTCCTGAACCCAAGCCCCCGTTCTGGTGGGAACCCATCGGGCGAAGCCCGAT
>BQJV01000058.1 GCA_021604885.1 Acidimicrobiales bacterium | reverse complement strand
CGACGAGGTTGTCGCCGCCGATCCGACAGCCGCGCTCGGGGCGCCGGTCGAGGAGCGTTTCGGCTCGCTTCCGTTCCTGCTGAAGGTGCTGGCGGCCGACGCGCCGCTCTCGCTGCAGGCCCACCCCTCGAATGCCCAGGCCGAGATCGGGTTCGCCCGAGAGGAGGCGGCCGGGATTCCGGTCGACGCGCCCGACCGATCGTTTCGGGACCGCCGCCACAAGCCGGAGCTGATCTGCGCGCTCACCGAGTTCGATGCCCTGTGCGGGTTCCAGGACCCGGCCCGCACGCTCGACGTCCTCGGCTCGATCGAGGTCGCCGCATTGGACACCGTCTGCACGATGCTGCGCGACGATCCCTCGCCTGGGGGGCTCGCACGGTTGCTCGAGTGGCTGTTGACGCTCGACGCCGCGGACGCCGCCGCACTGGCCGAGCCGGTCGTCGAGGCCTGTCGCGTCGATCGCGGCGAGCAGTTCGCCCGCGAACGCGCCATGGCGGCCTCGCTCGGCGATCGATACCCGGGCGACGCGGGCGTCGTCACCGCCCTGTTGCTCAACTTCGTGACGCTCCACCCCGGCGAGGCGCTCTTTCTCGGATCGGGGAACCTCCACGCCTACCTGCACGGCACCGGCATCGAGATCATGGCGAGCAGCGACAACGTCCTCCGGGGCGGGCTGACGTCGAAGCACGTCGACGTGCCGACACTGATCGACGTGGTCGAAGCGAAGCCGATCGTCCCCGCCGTGCAGCAACCCACGCTGATCGACGGTGTCGCCACCTACGACAGTCCGGTGCCGGAGTTCTCGCTCCAGCGAATCGAGGTCGTCGGCACGATCACCGTCGACGGCGGTCCGGCGATCCTGCTCTGCACGGCCGGTCGAGCGGATGCGGGCGGTCATGTTCTCGGCCGGGGCGCGGCCGCGTGGGTGCCTGCGTCCGATGGGCCGATCGAGATCGTCGGCACGGCCACCGTGTTCCGAGCCGGCGTCGGCGACCTCTGATCGACCGGTCGACCCCGACGGGTCAGAGTCGTTCGAGGATGCCCGGCGGGCGGGGTGGATTCGGATCGTCGCTCGGTCGACAGAGGAAGCGGTACTTGATCAGCTGTTCGACCGGCGCCTCGTAGCGCTCGGCCGCCCATCCGGTCTCCGCAAGGAGGTCGAAGAGGGTCTGTTCGGCGTAGACCGCGAAGCGCAGCGGTTCGTCCGGATTCTGATCCTGGAACGGGACCTCGAGGAACGGGTTGACGAAGGCACTGAAGTACAGGAACCCGCCCGGCGCCAGGTAGCGCCGCAGGATCGACAGCAATGCCCGGGTGTCGTCCGGCGTGAGGTGGGTGACGACGCTGAACATCATGATCACGTCGAAGCGCGCACCGTCGACGGGCAGTTCGGCGGCGGCGGTCATCGGTTCACCGTCGGGGCGGTACATCTCGTTCTGGAATGGCACCAGACCGAAGTTGATCCGGGGATCGGGTCGGTGACCCTGGAGCCAGCCGATCATCTCCGGATCCAGATCGACTCCCCAGTACGAGCCGAACGGGAGGTCGTACTCCATCAGCACCTGCGCCATCCGGTAGCCACTGCCGAAGTCGAGGATGTCGAGGCCTTCGAAACTGTCGAGGCCGGCATCGGTCAGGACCAGATCGAAGATCTCCCTCCCGGTCTCCACGAGCTTGCGGCCTCCGTAGGCGCCACGGCGGAAGCGATTCGGCACGGGGAAACGAAGCTCGTCGGACATGACCGGCGAGGGTACACGTCGCCCACCGGACGGTCAGCAGGCCCCGGACGGGTGGGGCTGGCGGCCCATGTCCCGTGCGCCGTCCACGCCGTACACTGCATCGCTGCGGGCTGTTCCGAGATGGCGTCAGTTGACCCCGGCCCCTCCAGAAGCAATCAACCAATCTCGAACACAGGAGGGCCCCCGTGGCTCTGACAACTGACGACTACAAGGTCGCGGACATCAACGAGGCCGAGTTCGGCCGCAAGGAGATCCGTCTCGCGGAACACGAGATGCCGGGTCTCATGGCCTTGCGGGCCAAGTACGCCGACGAGCAGCCGCTCGCAGGCGCCCGTATCGCCGGTTCGCTGCACATGACCGTGCAGACGGCCGTGCTCATCGAGACACTCGTCGCCCTCGGCGCCGATGTCCGCTGGGTGAGCTGCAACATCTTCTCCACCCAGGACCACGCCGCCGCGGCTGTTGCCGTCGGCCCGACCGGCACGACGGAGCACCCCGACGGCACGCCCGTCTTCGCCTGGAAGGGCGAGACGCTGGAGGAGTACTGGTGGGCGACCGAGCAGCTGTTCCACTGGCCCGACGGTGGCGGTCCGAACCTGATCCTCGACGACGGCGGCGACGCCACGATGCTCGTCCACAAGGGTCTCGAGTACGAGAAGGCCGGCGCCATCCCGGAGACCGACGAGGACGCGTCCGAAGAGTGGGGCGTGTTCCTCGATCGGGTGCGCGTCATCGCGTCCCGTGACGCCGACTTCTTCAGTCGAATCGCCCCCGGCATCCGTGGCGTCTCCGAGGAGACCACCACCGGTGTCCACCGGCTGTACCAGATGATGGAGACCGGCGAGCTGCTGTTCCCGGCCATCAACGTCAACGACGCCGTCACCAAGTCGAAGTTCGACAACCTCTACGGCTGCCGCCATTCGCTCATCGACGGCATCAACCGCGCCGTCGACGTCATGATCGGCGGCAAGGTCGCCGTCGTCTGCGGCTACGGCGACGTGGGCAAGGGATGCGCCGAGTCGCTCCGAGGCCAGGGCGCCCGCGTCATCGTCACCGAGGTCGACCCGATCTGCGCGCTGCAGGCCGCGATGTCGGGCTACGAGGTCAACACCCTCGAGGCCGTCGTCGACATCGCCGACATCTTCATCACCACCACCGGCAACAAGGACATCATCCTCGCCGGCCACATGGCGAAGATGAAGCACCAGGCGATCGTCGGCAACATCGGTCACTTCGACAACGAGCTCGACATGGCCGGTCTGCACCGGATGTCGGACGTGCGCAAGATCAACATCAAGCCGCAGGTCGACGAGTACGTCTTCCCCGACGGTCACTCGATCATCGTGCTGTCCGAGGGTCGACTGCTGAACCTCGGCAACGCCACGGGCCACCCCAGCTTCGTGATGAGCTGCTCGTTCACGAACCAGGTGCTCGCCCAGATCGAGCTCCACGCCAACGCCGACTCCATCGAGATGGGTGTCCACGTGCTGCCCAAGGAGCTCGACGAGGAAGTCGCCCGTCTGCACCTCGACTCGCTGGGCGTGAAGCTCACCCAGATGAGCCAGGAGCAGGCCGACTACCTCGGCATCGACGTCAACGGCCCCTACAAGCCGACGCACTACCGTTATTGATCCCAAGTGAACGACCGCTAACGTCCCCTCTGTCGAAGCTGGCAGAGGGGACGTTCGCGTCATGGCAACGGTTGATCGTGGTGTGTGGCTGGCCCCGGAGGGGCTGACGGGGGAGCAGGTCGGCGCGCTCGGGCCGCGGCTCGAGGAGCTCGGCTACTCGACGCTGTGGGTCGGTGAGACGATGGGACGTGACCCGTTCGCCCTGCTCGCCCACATTGGCGCCCGCACGACAGCGCTCAAGGTCGCGAGCGGAATCGCCAACATCTACAACCGGCATCCCGGTGTCATGCTGCAGGGTGCCAACACGGTCGCCGAGCAGACCGGCGGCCGCATGATCCTCGGGCTCGGCGTGTCGAGCCCCGTCATCGTCAACAAGGTCCGCGGCATCGAGTACGACAAGCCGCTGTCGTTCCTGAGGACCTATCTCGACGGCATGGAGGCGTCCCGCTACACCTCTGTGCCGCCGGCTGATCCGGTGCCCGTTTATCTCGCGGCGCTCGGACCGAAGATGCTCGAACTCGCCGCCGAGCGGGCCGCGGGC
Source organism: Acidimicrobiales bacterium (assembly GCA_021604885.1). Taxonomy (GTDB): domain Bacteria; phylum Actinomycetota; class Acidimicrobiia; order Acidimicrobiales; family Aldehydirespiratoraceae; genus JAJRXC01. Next base: position 7,391 of record BQJV01000058.1, on the reverse strand, counting down.
GCACATCCGTACAACACGACGCCGGAGCACACGGCGTTCGCCCGAGAGGTCATGGGGCCGGACGCGGGGCTCTGTGTCGAGCAGAAGGTGATGCTCACGACCGACGCCGCCCAGGCCCGCGCGACCGGCGCCGGGGTGCTGAAGTTCTACTCCCGGGCTCCGGGCTACCGGAACGCGTGGATCCGCATGGGCTTCACCGAGGAGGACATCGACGGCATGTCCGACCGCTTCGTCGATGCGCTCGTCGCGTGGGGGGATGTCGACGCCATCGAGGCGCGACTCGCCGAGCACGCCGACGCGGGCGCCACCCACGTCTGCATCCAACCGCTCCACCCCGAACACGGGGTCGGGGCGATCGACGACGCGGCACTCGCCGCGCTGGCTCCCGGAGGTGCCGCATGAGTGAACCGCGCGTGACCGTGGAGATCGACGGCGGCGTGGCCGACGTCCGTCTCGACCGCGGCGAGAAGATGAACGCCATGGACGGGCGGATGTTCGCCGCCCTCGTGGAGACCGCCGACGAGCTCGCCGCGAATAACGCGGTTCGGGCGGTCGTCCTGTCCGGCAACGGACCGTCGTTCTGCGCCGGACTCGACTTCTCCGGCTTCCAGGCCATGGCCGGCGGTGTCGGCGGCGACGAGAGCACCAGCACGGGTACGATCGGTCGCGTCGAGAAGGAACGGGTGCACGTCACCCATCACGCCCAGCAGGCAGTGTGGGGATGGCACGAACTCCCGATGCCCGTGATCGCGGCGGTCCATGGCGTGGCCTTCGGGGCCGGGTGCCAGCTGGCCGTCGGCGCCGACATCCGGTTCGTGACGCCGGACGTTCGGATGTCCGTGCTCGAGATCCGGTGGGGCATCAGCCCCGACATGACGATCACGTCGCTGCTCCCGAGCCTGATCGGCGCGGACAAGGCCAAGGAGATGATCTGGACCGGCCGCGAGGTGAACGGCCCCGAGGCCGTCGAGATCGGGCTCGCGACCCACATGACGGACGATCCACACGCCGACGCCCTCGAACTCGCCCAGCTGATCGCGACGAAGAGCCCGCACGCGATCCGGGCCGGGAAGCGGCTGGTCAACCAGAGCGCGGCCGAGGACTACAACGCCCAGTTCGCCCGCGAACGCGAGGAGATCGGCGCGCTCATCGGCACGCCGAACCAGGTCGAGTCCGTCGGCGCCTACTTCGAGAAGCGCGCCCCCGACTACACGGATCCGGCGTCGCCATGACGGAGGAGTCGCAGCCCGATCCCGCCCTCGGCACGGTCAACGTCGCCGTGGTCGACGATCACATCCTCACGATGGAGATCGACCGGCCGGCGAAGCTCAACGGCTTCACCCCCGAGATGATGGACGCCCTCGTCGACGCATTCACGCGGCTCGACGAGGACGACGATCTCTGGTGCGGCGTCGTGACCGCCAACGGCCCGCACTTCACCGCCGGACTCGACCTTCCCCGGTTCCAGGAGCGCATGCAGTCAGGTGAGCGCTCGATGGACCGGCAGGGTCTGGTCGACCCGACGGCGCTCGGTCGGAGCTGCCGAAAGCCGGTCGTCTACGCGGTCAAGGGCATCACCTACACGGTCGGTATCGAGCTGATGCTCGGCGGCGACATCGTGGTCGCGGCCGACGATTGCCGCTTCCGTCAGCACGAACCGCTCCGCGGCATCCACGCCACCGGCGGCGCGACGATCCGCTTCGTCGAGCGCGGCGGCTGGGGCAACGCGATGTATCACCTGCTCACCAGCGACGAATTCTCCTCTGCCGAGGCCTACCGCATCGGCCTGGTGCAGGAGGTCGTGCCGGCCGGCGAAGAGGGCGGTCGTGCGCTCGCGCTCGCGAGGCTCGTCTGCGAGGGCGCGCCGAAGGCGGTGCAGGCCACCAAGGCGTCCTCCCTGCGCTATGTGCTGGAGGGTCAGGAGGCCGCCCGGGCGCGGTTCAGTGACGTCCAGGCCGAGCTCAGCTCCGCGGAGGACTTCCAGGAGGGGCTGCGGTCCTTCGTCGAGAAGCGACCCCCGAAGTTCACCGGCCGCTAGCCCGCCGGTTCCGTGTAACGACCCCAGGCGGCGCCCTCTAGAGTCGGGTCCGGTCGAGACCAAAGGGGAGCCGGTGCAGGACATCACGGGGAAGGTGGCGGTCGTGACAGGCGGCGCCAGCGGCATCGGACGCGCGACGGCCGTCGCCCTCGCGGCCGAGGGGGCACGCGTGGTCGTGGCCGACATCGAACAGCCGCCGCTCGACGCAGTCGTGTCCGACATCGCCGACGCGGGCGGCGACGCGATCGGTGTCGTGTGTGATGTGTCCGACTGGTCCTCCGTGGAGGCGCTCCAGCAGCGTTGCGTCGAGGCGTTCGGTCACGCCGACATCGTGATGAACAACGCCGGCGTTGCCGGTGGCGGCGCATTGTCGACGATCGAGCTGTCGGCCTGGGAATGGACGCTCGGCGTCAACCTGTGGGGGGTCATCCACGGGGTGAAGGCCTTCCTCCCGGCGATGGTCGAACGGGGAAGTGGCCACGTCGTCAACACGGCGTCGATCGCCGGCCACCTCACGTCCACCGGCATGGGGGCGTACAACACCACGAAGCACGCGGTCTCGGGCTTCAGCGAGACCCTGCAACAGGAGATGCTCGAGGGCGAGACCGGTGTCGGCGTCACCTGTCTGTGTCCCGGCTTCGTGGCGACGAACATCATCACGAGCGAACGGAACCGGCCCGAACGTTTCCGCGAGGGTGGACCGGACCTGGACGGCCCGCCGGATGGCACGACGCTCAGCGACGCCGGTTCCGCGATCGCCGATGCCTACGCGGCCCAGATGAAGCCCGAGTTGGTGGCGGCCCAGGTGCTCGCCGCGATCCGGGAGAACCGCTTCTGGCTGTTCACCGACGATCTGGCCGATGACATGATCCGGACCCGCCACGCCGACATCGAGGCGCATGGCACGCCGGGTCGGCGTGCCCATCTCGCCGAGTTGATGTTCCCCGGAGGTGACGAGTGAAGGTTCTCGTCACCGGAGGCACGGGCTTCGTGGGCTCCCACGCCATCCGCCGCCTGCTCGAGGACGGCCACGAGATCCGGGCGCTCGCCCGCACCCCGTCGAAGGTCGCGCCGCTGATGGCGAAGATGGGCGTGGATCCGACGGGCATCGAGATCGTCGAGGGCGACATCACCGACGAGGACGCCGTCGCTGCAGCGACGGCCGGGTGCGACGCTGTCGTCCACGCGGCGGCGATCGTGGCCGTGACACCGGACATGGAACCCGAGATGGAACGCGTGAATCTCGCGGGTGCGACGAACGTGCTGGGCGCCGCGGTCGAGCACGGCTGTGATCCGATCATCCACGTGTCGTCGGTTTCGGCGATCTTCCCGAATGAGACCGACCCGATCACGGCCGACCACCCGGTGCGGGGCAAGGGTTCGTACGGGCGCACGAAGGCGGCCTGCGATCGACTCGCCCGTGGCCTGCAGGGCGATGGGCATCCGGTCATCATCATCTATCCGTCCGGCATCGTCGGGCCGGACGATTGGAACGAGTCCATCAATCTCGCCTCGTACAAGGTCTGGTTGACGCAGGGAATCCCGACGGCCAAGGGGTTCGCCACCAGCTATGTCGACGTTCGCGACCTCGCCGAGATCATGGCGGCGTCGATGACGCCCGGCGGAGGGCCCCACCGGTTCCTGGCGACCGGGACCCACATCGACGCTGCCGACCTCGCCGTGCTCCTGGAAGGTCTGGTCGGCAAGGTTCGCCGGTTGCCGCTTCCCCGAGCGGGATTCTGGGTCTGGGGCAAGGTGGGCGACGTCGCCAAACGTTTCGGGCGTGATCTCGTCGTGACCAGCGAGGGGTACGAGTACATGTTCTTCTCCAATGCCGGCGACGATCGTCCGACCACGGAGACCACGGGTGTGCACTTTCGGCCGCTTGACGAGACGTTCCGGGACACCTTCCGATGGATGGCCGAGGCCGGCCACCTCGAGGCGAAGCACATCGGGAAGCTCGCCGCCGACTGAATCTCGCGACCTTCGGTGTCACAGGGGCGTCGTAGTTTCCGAGCATGCGTCGCACCACAGATCCCATCGACCTCGAGGACCCGCTCGACCGGGTCGTGGCGGCATGGCCCCACAGCGGCCGGCCGGCGGATCTGGTGCGGGAGCTGAAATACGGCCGAGCGACATCGGTGATCACCGAACTCGCGGAGGCGATGGCGGATCTCGCCCCCACGGCGGACGCCGTCACCTGGATCCCCGCATCGCCGTCCCGTCGCCGACGGCGCGGGTTCGACCAGGGGGAGTTGCTCGCGCGGGCCATCGCGAGGCGCCGACGTCTGCCGATCAAGCGCCTCCTGCGCCGCACGGACGACATCGCCCAGACCGCCCGTCCACTGGAAGGGCGCCTCCTCGGCCCGGAGTTCGCGCCGGTGGGTCGTCGACTGCGGTTCAAGCCGACCCTCCTTCTCGTCGACGACGTCTACACCACGGGTTCGACGCTGCGATCCGCAGCAAGGGTGCTGAGCGAGCGGGGTGCCGAATCGGTGCACGGTCTCGTCGCGACGAGAGCGGCAATCCACGCTCGGCCTGCGGAGTCCCGTCTCGGGGTCTACGATCTGGCCACAACCGAGGACCCCGGAGGTCAAGAATGGACGTCTCCATCAGCGCACGGCACGTGACCATCACGCCGAGGCTGGAGGAGGTGATCCACGAGAAGATCGGCCAACTCGACCGATATCTCGAGGGACTCGAATACGCCGGGGTCCACTTCGACGAGGCGCAGAATCCGCGGATCGCGGACAAGGAATTCTGCGAGGTACACCTGAAGGGGCACGGCCACCATCTCCGATGCAAGGTGCACGCGCCTGACCCGTTCACCGCAATCGATCTCGCCGAGGCGAAGCTCGAACGCCAGATTCGCAAGCTGCGCACGAAGATCCAGCGCCGCCAGCACGGCACCGGCCAGAGCCTCCGCAGCACGGATGTCCCGACCGCGCCCGCCGCGGCGGAGACCGACGAGTTCGAGGTCGACCCCGATGACGTCATGCCGGAGATCGTCCGCACGAAGCGCTTTCATCTCGCCCCGCTGACACCGGTCGACGCGGTCGAGAAGATGGAGGAGCTGGGCCACGGGTTCTTCTTCTTCATCAACCGCGACACCAGTCGCAGCGCCGTCGTCTACAAGCGAGACGACGGCAACGTCGGTCTCATCGACGAGGCGGACTGAGCCCCCTGACCTGAGGGTCTCCCTTCAGGCGGCGCCGTTCGCGGCCGATTGGAACGGGTGATCGGACCCGATGATCTCCGCGTACTCGTGGTGGATGACCATGCCCTCTACCGCCGCGGACTGGTGATGGAGTTGGACGAGGCCGACGACCTCGAGGTGATCGCCGAGGCGTCGGACGGCCACGAGGCCGTGGACATCGCGCTCGCGCTCGCGCCCGACGTCATCCTGATGGATCTTCGGATGCCCCAGATGACCGGCGTCGAGGCCTGTCGCCGGATCATCGAGGCGACACCGACGGCCAGGATCCTGATGCTGACGGTCTCCGACGACACCGACGACCTCATCGACGCCGTGAAGGCCGGTGCCGCCGGCTACCTGCTCAAAGAGACGTCGATCAACGACATCGCCGAGTCGGCGCGCCGCGTCGCGCACGGCCACAGCTTCGTCTCACCGTCGCTCGCGGGCCGGCTGCTCCAGGAGTTCGCCGCGATGGCGCGCCAGCAGGCACCGGTGCTCGTCGACGGGCCGCCCGGGATGTTGACAGATCGCGAGGTCGCCGTTCTCGAGGCGATGGCCGCCGGTCGAGACGACAACGCCATCGCGGACGCGACGGGTATGGCCGCACCGGCCGTGCGCAACCATGTCCGCAACATTCTGGAAAAACTTCAGCTCGCGACACGCACGGAGGCCGTGATGTTCGCCGTGCGTGGCCGAATCGTCTCGTGACGGGAGCGCCCCCTGAGGCCCCGAGCGGCTCGGTAGAGTTGCCTCCGTCATGAGCATCTTTGATCGAGTTCTGCGCAGCGGCGAGGGCCGGAAGCTGAAGGCCGTCGAGGCACTCGTCCCCGACATCAACGCGCTCGAGCCCGAGATCCAGGCCCTGAGCGACGAGCAGCTCAAGGCGAAGACCGGCGAGTTCCGGACGCGCCTCGACAACGGCGAGGAGCCCGACGATCTGCTGATCGAGTCGTTCGCCGTCGTCCGTGAAGCCGCCACGCGGGTGCTCGGCCAGCGCCACTACGACGTCCAGCTGGTGGGCGGTGCCGCCCTGCACCTCGGTTGGGTCGCGGAGATGAAGACCGGCGAGGGCAAGACCCTCACCTCGACCCTGCCCATCTATCTCAACGGTGTGACCGGCAACGGTGTCCACGTCGTCACCGTCAACGACTATCTCGCCTCCCGTGATGCCGAGTGGATGGGCCAGGTCCACCGCTGGATGGGATTGGACGTCGGCCTCGTGATCCCCGGCAATCGCGATGCGGCCTTCAAGCGGGCCCAGTACGCGTGCGACATCACCTACGGCACGAACAACGAGTTCGGCTTCGACTACCTCCGCGACAACATGGCCATGTCGCGCGAGAAGCAGGTCCAGCGCGGCCATCACTACTGCATCGTCGACGAGATCGACTCGATCCTCATCGACGAGGCCCGCACGCCGTTGATCATCTCCGGACGCGTCGCCGATGCCGCGAAGCTCTATGTGAAGTTCGCCTCCGTCGCCCGCGGTCTGCAGCGCGACGTCCACTACGAGGTGGACGAGGAGAAGCGCACGGTTGCGCCGTTGGAGGAGGGCGTGCACGCCGTGGAGCGGGCCCTCGGCGTCGAGAACCTCTACGACCAGGTGTCGGCCAACCTCGTCCATCAGCTCCAGGCATCCCTGCGTGCCAAGGAGCTCTACAAGAAGGACAAGGACTACATCATCGAGGACGGCCAGGTGAAGATCGTCGACGAGTTCACCGGGCGTGTTCTCGACGGTCGTCGTTGGTCCGATGGCCTCCACCAGGCGGTCGAAGCGAAGGAGGGTGTGGCGATCAAGGAGGAGAACCAGACCCTCGCCACGATCACGCTCCAGAACTACTACCGGCTCTACGAGCGGTTGGCCGGCATGACGGGCACCGCGGAGACCGAGGCCTCCGAGTTCGTCAGCACCTATGGGCTCCACGTCATTCCCGTTCCCACGCACCGACCCCTGGTCCGCCTCGACGAGGGCGACCTGATCTACAAGACCGAGGACGCCAAATTCCAGGCCACGATGGACGACCTCGAAGAGCGCCACCGCTCCGGCCAGCCGGTCCTCGTCGGCACCGTCTCGGTCGAGAAGTCCGAGAAGCTCTCCCGCGAGATGGAGAAGCGGGGCATCCCCCACGAGGTGCTGAACGCCAAGCAGCACACCCG
>BQJV01000057.1 GCA_021604885.1 Acidimicrobiales bacterium | reverse complement strand
GATCGTGACCCCGGTTGCCGCGATGCGGCGCACCATCTCCAGGAGCCGCTCGACGACGATCGGCGCGAGGCCGAGGGAGAGCTCGTCGATCATCAGGAGCTTCGGTCGCAGGAGGAACGTCATCCCGAGCGCGAGCATCTGCTGTTGGCCACCCGAGAGGTCCGCGGCGGGATCGTCGAGGCGGGCCTCCAGTTCGGGGAACGCCTCGAGCACCTCCCGGTGCGCGGCGGCGAGCGCGGCCGGATCGTTGCGCTGGAGCCAGCCGGCCGCCTCCAGGTTCTCCCGCACGGTGAGTCCGGGGAACACGCCCGCGCCGCCGGGGATCTGCACGATCCCGAGCGCGGTGATCTCGTTCGGTGGGGGATGGGTCGTGTCGCGGCCGTCGAGCATGATGGCGCCCGAGTCGGCCTGCACCACGCCCGAAATTGTCCGGAGCAATGTCGATTTCCCGGCGCCGTTCGTGCCGAGCAGGGCGACGATCTCGCCCTCGTCCACCTCGAAGTCGACATCGTGGAGCACGCGAACGCCGTTGTACCCCGCGTTGAGCCCCCGGATGTAGAGCATCTTCACTTCGCCACGACGACGGGCCGACAGGACCTGCGATCGGGTGAGTGCCGCGTGGCGGACGTCCTCGATGTCTCGCCCGATCACGTTGCCGCCGCTCGAGATGACGAGACCGCCGATGAGGAAGATCGGTGTCATCATCGCCATCCCTGCCCGGATTCCCCAGGCGTCGGCGACTTCGCCGATGAGCCAGAGGTTGATCAGGCCCGGAATGACGAAGAGGTTGCCGATCGAGAATCCCATGGCGCGCGCCCGGGGCGGGATGGCGAGCGACAGGGAGGCGATGATGCCCGGCCCGACGATGGCGAGGCAGAGGCCGATCCCCATGTCCGCGATCACGGCGACGGCCAGATTCGGGACGAGGGCGAACACGAGCGAGAGCCCGGCCGTGATGAACGAGGCGACGGCGAGGAAGCGGAGGATCAACCCCGGGTCCCGCTTGATGAGGCGGGCGCCGATGATGCCGCCGATGACGAGTCCGAGGATCCGGGCCGGCTGGCCCGCTGCCGCGATGACGCCCCGGGCCCGCTCGTCCAGCCCGTAGACCTCTTCGTACAGGAAGGTCGTGAGGAGGCCGAACCCGAGGATGGAGGCCGACAGGAACGGCGTGGCGAACCAGATGCGGCGCAGCGCCTCGATCTTCCAACACATCCGCCACGCCTCGGCGAAGGTCGGCGGCTCCTCGGCCGTGTTGATCGCCTCCTCGTCGCCACCGGCTTCGGCTCGCTCGAGGGCGCCGCGGATCGGCTCACGGAGGCGAAGCCCGATCAGGACGACGACCAGCGTCGGGAAGGCGTAGAGCAGGAAGGGCGCCCGCCAGCCGAACGAGAACGCGAGCATGCCGGCGATGAGCGGCCCGATGCCGAGCCCGATCGCGTTCGCCGCGCCATGGAAGCTGTAGACCTTCGGCCGGTCCTCCGGCTTGTACCAGTCCGCGATGAGTGAGCCGTGCGTCGGGTCGTTCACGGCCTTGCCGACGCCGGACCCGACGCGGACGATGATGAACATCACGAGCCCGACCGCGAGACCGGTCGAGAAGCTGAAGACCGCCCACATGGTCGCGCCGATCAGCGCGAGGCGAACGCGGTTGCTGCGGTCGGCGAATCCGGCGACCAGTGGCTGGGCGATCAGGACGAAGAACAGGACGACCGCGATGATGAGGAAGTACGAGCCGGTCGAGATCCCGAACTCGTCACGGATCTCCGGCGCGAGGATCGCAGCAGCGGACCGGTCGAGCTCGTCCACCGCGTTGAGTCCGAACAGCACGCCGAATAGCAGGATGGGACCGGTGCCGACGATGCGCCGCATGAAGTGGGGCTTGTCGTCGACCGGTTCGTCCACGGCGGTCATGGTGCGGTCTCCTCGAGCAGATCCGGCTCCAGCAGGTCTGGATCCAGGAGGTCTTCGGCGAGGTCGGCGTCGCTGAGCCCCCGGCGTGCGCCGTACCAGCGCAGGAACATGTCGCGAACGGTCTGCCAGAGTCCGTGCAGGCCGGCGGGCGCGAGCCAGAGGATGATGAGGATCCCGGCCGCGCTCGTCCACAGCACCCAGTCTTCGCGGAACCAGAAGAACGTGCCGTTGAAGTAGAGCGCGCCGAGCGCGGCGCCGGCGGCGGTGCCGAGCCCACCGAGGACGGCGCCGATGAAGATGCCGAGGTTGAACCCCGGGTTGTCCGGCTCGAAGAACTGATTGTGGTGCACCGACACCCCGCCGGCGACGGCGGCGATGAAGCCGGAGATCGCGAACGCGGTCAACCGCGCCCGGACCGCGCTGATGCCGTAGGCCTCCGTGCCGTCCTCGTTGTCGCGCAACGCGACGAGGATGCGGCCGGTGCGGGATCGGCGGATCGCCTCGACGCCGATGATCACGATGCAGGTGACGACCAGGGCGACGAAGTACGACGCCCGCGTGCTGTTCCAGTCCACGATGCCGAGGACAGGGTTGCGCGGGACGCGGTCGGTCGGGCGCAGGACCCAGTCGAAGAACTGCGGGTTCAGGAAGTAGCCCGAGATCGCGATCGAGAACACGAGGGTCGCCACCGCGAGGTAGGCGCCCCGCAGCCGGATCGCGGGCACGCCGACGATGAGCGAGGAGGCGGCCCCGGCGAGGCCCCCGGCCAGCAGGGCGAGCGAGTAGTCGACGTTGTAATCGATCGAGAGCTTGCCGGCGACGACGCCCCCGACCGCGAAGAAACCAAGCTGCCCGAGCGACAGTTGGCCGGCCCAGCCGGTGAGCACCCCGAGCGAGAGGAACAGCATCGTGAACGTGAAGATGATCGCGATGCGATGCACGTCCTGGATCTTGATGACGTCGCCGTAGGGGACCCACCACAGGAGGAAGTACGCCGCACCGAGCACGGCGACGACCCGGCTGACCCGCACGAGTGGGAGTCGACGGAAGGCCGCGTGAACCGGACGTGACTCGCCGACGTTCTGCCACGACGCGCCATCCTGAGCGGAGCGGAGGCCCCGGTCCCGTCGTAGGAGGAGCGAGAGCACCACGATGATGCCGATCACCGCGCCGATGACCTGCTGCGCTTCCTGGCCGTCGGTGTTCCACGCCACGCCCTGCTGCAGGATGCCGATCGTCATGGACGACGCCATGATCGTCGGGAGGTGCACGAAGCGGCCGATCGTGAGCGCGGCGAGCCCGCGGAGAAGGAAGATCAGGCCGAGGTCGCCGGCGACCGGTGTGCCGAAGACGCCGATCCGCAGGAACAGTGCGAGGAAGGCCAGCATGCCGAAGATCGTCCACACGACCGACTGCAGTCCCTTCACGGGGATGCCGAGCAGCATGGCGCGGCGGGGGAGCTCGGACGCGGCGCGGATCGCGACCCCGAGGCGGGTGAACCGGAGCAGGACACCCACGGCGATGATCGCGAGCGGGGCGATGATGACGACCATCAGGTCGTTGCCGTTGAAGCGGACCGCACCGACATCCAGCACCCAGTCGACCGGTGGCTCGAGCCGCTGGTTCTCGAGCCTCGTATCCCACCATGCCGGGATGAAGATGGCGATCACGCCGAAGAGGTTCGCGACGCCGATGGTCGCGACCGTGAGGACGAGCCGAGGGGCGTCGAAGAAGCGCCGGATGATCACGAACTCCGTGAACAGTCCGAGGAGACCGGCCATGAGGAGGCCGACCGTGAAGCCCTGCCACCATGCCCACCCGGTTTCGACGATGAGCAGCATGGCCACGACGCCGGGAAGGAACCCGAACTCGGCGGTGGCGAAGTTGATCACCCGATTCGATCGATAGATGAGCCACATGCCGAGCGCGACCAGTGCGGTGATCAGGCCGAGGATGAGGCCGTCCAGGATCACGCCGACCGGAGCCGGGAAGAGGATCAGCTGCACCAGCAGGATCACGACCGGCCACGCGAGCCAGTTCACCCTGGCCGTCCAGGCGGGGAGCGTGAGATTCATCCGGTCGGTGAATCGCCTGCGATCGGTTCGCCGCCCGAGACCACCAGGTACTGACGGTCGGCGTCGTCCTGGGGTGTGCGGCCCGTGGGCGGCGCGGTTGCCTCGCCCTGCAGCACCTCCGCGCCGTCGGGTGCGTACTGGAGGATGTAGGTCTTGCGGACGTCGCCGGTGGTGTTGGGGCCGGTCATGTGGGGCGTCAGGGACGAGAACACGACCGCGCCACCGGTCCGAACCGGCGCGGGCACCGCGTCAGCGTGTTCGGCAAAGCAGCGGAACCCGAGGGGGTCGACGTAGTCGTGGGCCAGCGTGCCACCGAGGTGGACCCCGGGAACGACCCACGGACAGCCCGCCTCCACCGGCGCGTCGGTCAGCGACAGCCACACGGTCAGGTACTGCTGCGGCTCGACATAGGTGTATCCGTTGTCCTGGTGCCAGGGGAACGCACGGGGCTTCTCTGGCTTCTTGTAGACGACCTGGTCCCAATAGAGCCGCACGTCGGGGCCGACGAGATCGTGGCAGAGCTCCGCGATCGCGGGATGCCGGCTCACGGCGCGAGCGGCGGCGGACTGGTTGACGGCGTGCGGGGCGAACGTGATGGCGCCGGCCTCGGCGATGAACATCCGTTCGTCGGGAAGGCCCTTCAGCAGGGCATCGACGCCCGCCTCGATGTCGTCGAGCTCGGCTCGGACGGCGGCGACCGTGTCGGCGTCGATCAGGTCCTCCACCACGAGCCACCCCTGGTCGTGGAACTGATCGATGTCGGCCTCGCTGAGTCGCCGAGGCGACACGGAGGGTCGCTGCCAGGAGAAGGCGGTGTTCCAGGGGTGGGCGCGCACGGCGGACACTTTTGCACGGTCCCCACCCGTCGGTCAGATCGACATGGGTCGTATGGCCAGGGTCGTATAGCCAATGCCGTTCCCCATGGCGACGGACTATCCTCACCTAGCGTGACGACAGAGACCGACTTCCGCGCGACCGTGCTCGACCGATTGATCGCCGAACGCGGCCATCTCGTGGTCGACGGCGCCACCGGCACCGAACTGTTCGCCCGGGGACTGCCCGCCGGCGACGCCCCGGAGCGCATGAACATCGACATGGCCGACGCCGTGCAGGACATGCACCGGGCCTACGTCGACGCCGGTTCCGACATCATCCTCACGAACAGCTTCGGCGGCACCCGCCACCGGCTCGCCCTCCACAAGCTGGACGACCGCGTCGTGGAACTCAACGCCGCCGCGGCCCGCAACGCCCGAGCCGTGGCGGATGCCTCGGATCGTGGTGTGCTCGTCGCCGGTTCGATGGGCCCCACCGGCGAGCTGATCGTGCCGCTCGGCGATCTCGAGCCCAGCGTCGCGGCCGACTCGTTCGCCGAACAGGCGCAGGGTCTCACCGAGGGTGGAGCCGACCTCCTGTGGATCGAGACGATGAGCTCGCTCGAGGAGGTCGAGGCCGCCATCGAGGGCGCCCGGCGGGCCAGTGATCTTCCGATCACCGTCACCCTGAGCTTCGACACCGCGGGCCGTACCATGATGGGTGTCACCGGTGCCCAGGCCGCCGAACGGCTCACCGCTCTGGGTGTCGCCGCGATCGGTGCCAACTGCGGGAACAACCTCCCCGAGACCGAAGCGGCCGTCCTCGAGATCCGGGCCAACACCCACCTTCCGGTCATCTCGAAGGCGAACGCCGGCATCCCCGAATGGCACGGCGCAGAGCTTTCCTACAGCGGGTCGCCCGACATCATGGGTGCGCATGCCCATCGCATGCGGGCCGCCGGTGTGCAGATCGTCGGTGGTTGCTGTGGCAACTCGCCGGACCATGTCGCGGCGATTCGGGGCGTGCTCGACGGCACCCTGCCGGTGCCCGATGTCGAGGTGCACGAAGCGCCCACTCGCGACACGAGCGACGGCGCGGCGCGCCGTGGCCGTCGCCGCCGCGGCTGACGCGTTCCACCTGACCTGAGGCGTCAGCTCGTGCTGTCGTGCAGGTGGTGGATCGGATCGTGGATGAAGTACGTGGCGAACGTCGTCACGGTGAACGCCGCGCCATCGCTGCGATAGCCGGTCCGTTGCCACTCGTCCTCGGTGACCTGATCGAACCGGTCCGCGAGCGCGTCGCTCGCGGCACGTAGCTCGTCGGCCACCGCGGCCGGGTTCGCCTCGTGATACCGCTGGGCGATCGCGGTCTCGTCCTGGTCCCAGTTCGGATAGTGCGGCCCGTCCTCGTTGAGCATCAGTTCCAGCCGCTCGAGATAGAGCACATGCACGTCGCGGACGTGGCACGCGTACTCCAACGGCGACCATGTCGTCGGCGCCGGGCGGCGACACACGTCGTCCTCGGACCCGGCGAGGATCCGTTCCCACTCGGTGGTGTTCTGGCGAAGGAGATCGGCCACCGCCGTCGCCTCGATCCCCGCCGGATCGAACCCGCATTCGGGACACTGTCGTTCGAGCACCCACGTCCAGTCCTTCTCGTCAGGGATAGGGGTCGCCGGGTCGTGCATGGCCGTCATCGTGACAGGTGTGAGATCGGGTTCACCGCGCATTTCGCCCTACGGTGCCCGCATGGACGACGCTGTGACCCTCGCCGCCAAGCTCGGCGCCATCACGAACCTGACCCACGGGTTCATCTATTTCGCTCCCGAGGCCGCGGAGGAGTACGCCGCGATCGGCCTCCCTGGCGAGCACCAGTACTTCGCCAGTCGGGGCGCCTGCTTCGGTCCGGTGCCGGCCGGGGTGATCGTCGCGACGTTCTTCAACTTCAATCCCGCGCTGGTGCACGCGGTGATCCCCGAAGCATGGACGCTCGCCGATCCGGCGGACATCCAGGCCGCGCGAATGCGCGCCGCCGGCCGGGTTCTCGCCGGGAGTTGTGGTGCGGTGGGCGACGACCACATCGCCGCGGCGTCGGCGATCGCCAAGGCGATGATCGACGGCCTCGGCGACGAAGGACGCGCCCTCGCCGCAGCCAACCGAGCGGTGCCCGAGCCGGATGACGCCTGGGAGTTGTTGTGGCAGCGGATCACCGTGTTGCGGGAGTGGCGCGGTGACGCTCACGTCGCCACGCTCGTCGCTGCGCCGGTCGACGCGGTCGAGGCGTTGATCCTGCACGCCGCGACGGAGCAGGTGCCGAAGTCGGCACTCGTGGCGACCCGGCAGTGGCCCGAGGATGCGTGGCAAGTCGGCGTGGACCGGTTGGTCGAACGCGGTCTGCTCCAACCCGACGAGCAGTTCACCGACGCGGGGCGGGCGTTCCGCGACGACATCGAGCGGCGCACGAACGAGGCATGCGTGGCGATGATCGACGCGGTCGGCGCCGACGAGGCCCGTCGCCTGATCGATCTCCTCAAGCCCGTCCGCGGCGGTCTGCTCGAGGGTGGTGCCTTTGCCGCGATGGGACGCAGTCGATGAGTGACGAGCCGACCATCCCGAGCGACGCGTCCGCGCGTCTCCTCGGCGCGATGTTCGCGGGAGCCGGCGTGATGCACTTCACCCGGCCGGACTTCTTCGAAGCGATCGTGCCCCGCTGGTTCCCCAACGCCCGCCTCGCGAACCAGGCATCGGGAGTCGCCGAGATCGCTTGCGGCCTCGGCATGTTCTCGCAGCGCACCCGCCGCCCCGCGGCGTTCGGGTTGCTGGCGATCCTCGCCGGCGTGTTCCCCGCGAACGTCGACATGTACCTGAACGACGTGGACGTCCGACCGGGGGAGGACGGGCGCATGGAGCGGGTGGAGCAGGCGGACGGTGTTCGCACGCGCAACCTCGTGCGGTTGCCGTTCCAGCTCCTGTTCGCCGTCCTCGTCTGGCGTCACGCCCGGCGCGTAGGGTCGGCGGCATGATCCCCCGGCTCTCGCTCACACTCATCACCTTCGCGGCGGACGACCCCGGCGATTGGGTTCATCTCGTCGAGCGCGTGCAGGCGGCGGACCAGGCCGGGCTCGACCGGGTGGCGCTCTCGGACCATGTCGCGTTCGGCGAGAACCTGGAGGCCTACGGTGACCCGAAGGCGGGTGGGACCGCCGGCGGCCGCCAGCCGACCGGCCCGGACGGACACTGGCTCGACCCGCTCGCGACCATCGCTCACCTCACCGCGGTCACGACGAACCTGCGGTTCTCGACGAACATCCTCATCGCCGCGTTGCGGCGGCCTGCGGCACTCGCCAAGACCCTGTCGACGATCGACGTGTTGAGCGGCGGCCGGATCGATCTCGGCGTCGGCGTCGGCTGGCAGCGCGAGGAGTACGAGGCCTGCGGCCTCGACTACGACGACCGGGGCGCCCAACTCGATCACACCCTCGAGGTGCTCCAGACCCTATGGCGGGACGAACGGGCAAGCTACGAGAGCGACCGCCTGTCGTTCGACGGAATCCACCAGATGCCGAAGCCGGTGCAGCGCGGCGGCATCCCCATCTGGGTGAGCGGCACCGTCAACAAGCGGTCGATGCGACGTCTCGCCCGCTTCGGTTCCGGCTGGATTCCGTGGGGCCCGGACGCGGCGGATCTCCCGGATGGCATCGCCCGGATGCGGGCCGCCGTCGAGGCCGAAGGTCGCGATCCGTCCGACATCGAGGTCGTGGCGAACCTGCCGATGGCGACGGACGCCGACGGCGCCGTCGACCTCGACGCCACCATGGCGAACGTGCCGCCGCTCGTGGAGGCGGGGGCGTCCGACTTCCGCGCCATGCTGCGGCTGGCGAACGACGCACCCGACGCGCAGGAGCGCATCGCCGAGATGGTGGGCGTGTTCCGAGACGCCGTCGGTCGCGATCAGTAGCGCCAAACGAGGCTCACCACGTGTCGATGTGGGGCCGCCGCCGGTGCGGTCGTCCGGCCGGAGCCGAGCGCAGCAGATTGACGAGGCGACGCCGCGTGTCCGCCGGATCGATGACATCGTCGAACTCGTGGTGCGCCGCGGCGTTGAGGGCCTTCGACCGTTCGTACATGGCGGCGACCCGGGCCTCGTAGGCCTCAGCCTGCTCGTCGGGGTCATCGATCGCTTCCAGCTCGCGGCGGGCGCCGAGCGTCACCGCTCCCTCGATGCCCATACCGCTGACCTCGCCCGTCGGCCATGAGATCGTCATCAGCGGGGCGTGGAAACTGCCGCCGGCCATGGCCTGTGCGCCGAGGCCGACGGCCTTGCGGAGTACGACGGTGGCGAAGGGCACGGTGAGGCTCGCGCCGACGACGAACATGCGTCCGAACCGACGGACCTGCGCGTCCTTCTCGGCTTCCGGCCCGACCATGAAGCCCGGCGTATCGCAGAGGAACAGGATCGGGACGCCGTGGCCGTCGCACAGCTGCATGAAGCGGGAGGCCTTGTCGGAGCCCGGGGCGTCGATGGCGCCGCCGAGGTGGAGTGGATTGTTGGCGATGATGCCGACCGGGCGCCCTTCGAGCCGTGCGAGGCTCGTGATCATCCCCTCGGCATAGGTGGGTCGGAGTTCCTGGACCGATCCCGTGTCGGCGAGCAGGGCGATCACCTCGCGCACGTTGTACGCGCGCTTTCGGTTCTCCGGCACGACATCGCGGAGCTCGGCTTGGTCGGCGACATCCCACTCGTCGACCGGGCCCTGGAAGTACGCCAGGTAGCGCTTCACGGCGGCGACCGCGGCGGCGTCGTCCTCGACGAGGATGTCGATCACCCCGTTGGCGGTCTGCACATCCACGGGGCCGATGTCCTCCGGCGCGTAGACGCCGAGCCCGCCGCCCTCGATCATCGCGGGGCCGGCCATGCCGAGGTTCGCGTCCGGCGTGGCGATGATGACATCACAGACGCCCGCGAGCGCGGCGTTGCCCGCGAAGCAGCGCCCGGAGACGACGGCGACCGTCGGGACCAGACCGCTGAGTCGACTGATGGCCGCGAACGAGGGCACGTTCAATCCGGCGAGCGCCGAGCCGTCGGTGTCACCGGGCCGCCCGCCGCCGCCCTCGGCGAAGAGCACGAGCGGAAGCTCCAGTCGCTCGCAGACGTCGAACAGGCGGTCCTTCTTCTGATGGCCGCGGAGGCCCTGGGTGCCGGCCAGGACGGTGTAGTCGTAGGACATCACCGCGCAGCGACTGCGATCGTCGTCGAAGCGGTCGCCGTTGATCCGGCCGATGCCGCCGACGATCCCGTCGCCAGGGGTGTTGGCGATGAGATCCTCCCGTGAGCGGCGCATGGTCTGCGCCGCGTACATGAACGTCCCGTACTCCTCGAAGCTCTCCTCGTCGACGAGGTCGGCCAGATTCTCGCGTGCGGTGCGGCGGCCACGGGCGTGCACCTTGGCGACTGCCTCGGGCCGGGCGTCGTCGTCCACCAGGCGCCGACGTTCGAGCACTTCCGCGAGGTCGGGGCGGATCCCGCCGCTCACGGTCGGCTCCTCGACGACGGCCGCCGCGCTGATCCTCGCGGGTGTGAGTTCGGCGATCATCGCCCCCTTCGCGAGCACGTCGCCGACGGTGGCGGCGAGCGCGGTCACCACCCCGTCCTCCGGCGCGGTCACCAACTGTTCGATCTTCATCACCTCGACGATCGCGACGACGGTGCCGGCAGCGACCTCCTGCCCGGTCTCCACCGGAACGGCGACGACCGTGCAATCCGAAGGAACGACGAGCTTCGCGGGGGTCATCAGCGGAGTTTCGCGGAGCCGAGGAGGCCACTCCAACCCGACCCGACAACCATTTGCCCTCGGACCTGTTTAGGCTTATCCGTGCGGGTACCACATTGGGACCCGCGTAATCGAAAGGAATGCCCAAAATGCCGACGGGCACAGTGAAGTTCTTCAACAACGAGAAGGGGTATGGATTCATCTCCCGCGAAGACGGCGACGACGTCTTCGTCCACTTCTCCAACATCGACGGCTCCGGTTTCCGGACCCTCGAAGAAGGCCAGCGGGTCGAGTTCGAGGTCGGTCCCGGCCGCAAGGGTGATGAAGCCCTCGGCGTGAAGGTCGTCTGAGCGAAAGCTCCAGAAATTCAAGCAATTCGGAAGCGGCACCCCGCATGGGGTGTCGTTCTCCGTTTTGGCTCCGTGACCGGAGTCCCTTCACTTCGGGCGCCTGAGGACGACGGGAACACCGATCTCGATCCTTCAGGAGCCTCAGATGTCGGCGGACTCGCCGGGAATCGATCCCTTTGCCCGAACGCAGCGCACCAGCGAGCGGGTCATCACGCTCTCGACGCGCGCGGCGTTGGCTGCCTCCCTGATCTATCTCGCATGGCGTGTGGCCTTCACGATGGCGGGCGCCGATCAGCCCGCAGCCGCTCTCCTGCTGGCCGCAGAGGTCCTCGCGGTCATCGTCTTCGCGGCCCGGGTGCGTTCGGCGCGGACCGAGCCGATCGCCGTCGTTGCGT
>BQJV01000056.1 GCA_021604885.1 Acidimicrobiales bacterium | reverse complement strand
CCGGGTGAGAGCGTCCGCAGCAGGGTGTCCTCCGCGGCCATGCCGGACCCGAAGGCAAGCCCGTGCGCGGCCCCTTCGAGCGATGCCAGACAGTCCTGGAGAGCGGACCGCGTGGGGTTGCCGGTGCGGGCGTACTCGTAGCCGCGGTGCACGCCGACGTCCTCCTGGACGAACGTGGTCGCCAGCGAGATCGGCGTGACCACCGCACCGCTCGACGGGTCGTGGGGTTGACCGGCCCGAATGGCGCGGGTCTCGAAGCCCCAGGCCTCGGCGTCCGCGAACACATCGTCAGCCATGGTTCGCCGCCTTCGAGAGGAAGGACAGGACGTCGCTGCTCGAGATCACCGCACGCGGACGGCCGCCGTCCAGCACCAGCAGCGCCGAGCAGGTCTCGAGCATCTCGACGGCGAGGGCGACCGGCTGGCCGGACCCGATCGTGCGGAGTTTCGGGCTCATGATGTCCTCGACGGTCTTGTCGAGCACGGCATCGGTGTCGAAGGCGAGGTCCATCAGCCGCAGCTCGCTCACCGAGCCCATCACCTCGGCGGCCGCGAGCGGCATCTCGTTCTTGGCGACGGGCAGCTGGGACACGCCGTGCTCGCTCATCATCTGCGCCGCCTCGCGTACGGTCTGGTGGGGCTGGACATAGAGGAGCTCGGGAACGCCTTCGCGGCGGCTCTCCAACACATCGGCCACCACCGGGCCGTCGGCGCGGAGGAAGCCGAAGCCGGCCATCCACTCGTCATCGAACAGAGTGGAGAGATAAAGACGGCCGCTGTCGGGCACGAGCACGACGACCAGATCGTCGGCCGATGCGCCGGCGGCGACCTGCAGAGCGGCGTTGACGGCGGTGCCACCGGAGCCGCCGATGAGCAGACCCTCTTCCTGGGTGACCCGGCGGGCCGTCAGGAACGACTCCCGATCCGTCACCGGAATGGTGAGGTCCACGAGGTTGGCGTGGTACGTCTCCGGGAAGAAGTCCTCCCCGACACCCTCGACGAGATACGGACGGCCGGAGCCACCGGAGTAGACGGAGCCCTCGGGGTCCGCGGCGATGATCTGCACCGCCGCGTTCTGTTCCTTCAAGTAGCGACCGACGCCGCTGAGGGTGCCGCCGGTGCCCGCGCCCGCGACGAAGTGGGTGACGGTGCCGTCGGTCTGGCGCCAGATCTCCGGGCCCGTGCTCTCGTAGTGGGCGAGCGGGTTGGTCTGGTTGTGGTACTGGTTCGGCCGGAAGGCGCCGGGGATCTCCTGCACGAGACGCTCGGCCGTCGAGTAGTACGACTGCGGATCCTCGGGCGCGACCGCGACCGGGCAGACCACGACCTCCGCCCCGTAGGCGCGCAGCAGGTCGACCTTCTCGGGCCCGACCTTGTCGGTCATCACGAACACGCAGCGGTAGCCGCGCTGCGCGGCGACGATCGCGAGGCCGACACCCGTGTTGCCGGACGTGGGCTCGACGATCGTGCCGCCGGGCTTCAGCAGCCCGTCGCGTTCCGCGGCATCGATCATCGCGATCGCCGGACGATCCTTGGAGCTCCCGCCGGGGTTCGTCATCTCCGCCTTCACCACGACCGGACAGGGCAGATCCGCCGCGACCTGGCGGAGCCGCACCAGCGGCGTCTCCCCGACCATGTCGAGGACGGAATCGAAGATCTCCATGGCAATCCCCTTCAGCGAATCAGCCGTTGGCCAATTCTCGCACAGCGGGCCGACGATGCATCTCGACCGGGACAAGTTTGTCGCTCGTGCCCCTCTGCAACCGGGATGTGTCGCCGCGGATTCCCTCCCGCTAGTTTCTGACGGTCCGTCAGGTCCCGTCCGAGGTGCTTCAGTGTCCGACAACTCCCAGCTGCTGTCCGGTGTCCGTGTGATCGAGTCGAGCCTGCTCGGCCCGGGTCACGTCGCCACGTTCTTCGCCGATCTCGGCGCCGACGTCATCAAGGTGGAGTCCCCCGCCGGCGACTACATCCGCGAGATGACCTGGCCGATCGTCGAGGGCGTCTCCCTGCTCCACCTCCACACCCACCGCGGCAAACGCGGCATCACCCTCGACCTCAAGACCGACGAGGGCAAGCAGGTCTACAAGGACCTCGTCGCAACGGCGGACGTCGTCGTCGAGGCGATGCGCCCCGGCGCGCTCGCCAAGCTCGGCCTCGGCTACGAGGACCTCAAGGCCGTGAACCCGAAGATCGTGTTCGCCACGCTCTCCGGCTACGGAGCGACCGGCCCCTACAAGGACATGCCCAGTCACGGCATCGCCTACGACACGTGGGCGGGCATCGTGCAGCCCGTCGTGGACGATGACGGCTTCGCCCGCATCCCGCCGACGATGCCGAACGTGGGCATCAACGTCGGCCCGATGGTCGGCGCGATGGCGATCCTCGCCGGCATCATCAAGGCCCGCGAGACGGGCGAGGGCTGCGAGATGGAGATGGCGCAGTCCGACGCGGCCGCCTACATGGACTGGTACCGGATCGAGTCGGAGCGGGCCTACATGCGCCCCGAGGACGAGGTCACCGGCAACCCGTCGGACGACTACGAGCGTCGTCCCGCCGGGCTCGCCGGCATGTGGGAGGGCGTCCGCTACCAGATGTACGAGGCAAGCGACGGCCACGTCCTCTTCATGGCGAGCGAGCAGGCGTTCTGGAAGAACTTCTGCGAGGGCCTCGACCGCGGCGACCTCTTCGAGAGGTGGCCGGGGTCGAAGTACGCCGACCATGCGAAGGGCAACCTCGAACTCCAGCGCGAACTCCAGACGATCTTCCGGACGAAGACCTGTCAGGAGTGGCTCGACTTCTCCAACGAGTTCAACACGACGATCGCTCCGGTCAACACACCGGCCAACATCGGCGACGACCCCCAGTTCCAGGCGCGCATGGGCTTCTACCCCACCGAAGCCGTCGGCTGCGAGCAGCTCCCGCTGCCGGTCTACGTGAACGGATCCCTGCCACCGACGCCGACCATGGCGCCGACGGTCGGTGAGCACAACGACGACGTGATGGCGGACGTGCTCGGCAAGTCCGCAGAGGACATCGCCGCCCTTCGGGAGGCCGGCGCGTTCGGCTGATGCCATGATGTCGCCGTGAGCGACAGACGCGGTGTGGGCTGGCTGGCGAAGCCGCTGCGCCGCGTCGGACGGCCGCTCATCGACCGGCTCTACGAGGCGGACATCGTCGGCAGCGAACACATCCCGACCGACGGGCCGGCGATCATCTCGCCGAACCATCTGTCGTTCTTCGACACGCCGTTGGTGATGCTCAGCGCGCCCCGCCGGGTGCTCTTTCTCGGCAAGGCCGAGTACATGGACTCGTGGAAGACGAAGTACCTCTTCCCCGCCGTCGGCATGGTGCCGATCCGACGGCAGAAGGCGCGGGCCTCGATGGCGGCGCTCGACACGGCCGCGTCCCTGCTCGACGACGGTGAGCTCGTCGGCATCTACCCGGAGGGCACACGCAGTCGCGACGGCTTCCTGCACAAGGGCCACACCGGCGTCGCCCACCTCGCCCTGCAGACCGGCGCGCCGATCATCCCGGTCGGGATCGTCGGCACGGACGACGTGCAGCCGATCGGTCGCAACGTTCCCCGACGCAGCGGCAAGATCACGGTCCGGTTCGGCGAGCCGATCGAGCCCCGGGCCTACCTGGCCGGCGGCAAGCGTCGCCGGCGTCAGCAGATGACCGACGACGTGATGGCGTCGATCGCGACGATGACGCCCCAGGACCGCTCCGACGAGTACGCCAGCGACGAACCACCCCTCATCCGCGGCGGCTCCGAGTCCGTCTACATGGTCCGCCGGTACCGCAGCGCCGGCACGTCATTCGCTGACTCGGCCCGCCAGTCGGTCGACGAAGCCTGCAGTCGCTACGACGACGCCCGCGTGGGCAAGGTCGGCCGGATGCGCTGCGTCGTACGCGGCGAGTCCGTGGAGTTCTTCACGGAGCTCGCCGTTTCCACCCGTTTCCAAGGAGGTACCTGAATGGACGATCGCGTCTACCAAGTGATCGAGCTCATCGGCTCGAGCAGCGATTCATGGGAGAAGGCCGCGGAGAACGCGGTGCGCGAGGCGAGCAAGACCTACGACGACCTCCGCGTCGCCGAGGTCGTCGAGATGGACGTGCTCATCGAAGCCGGTGCCGTCATCGCCTTTCGCACGAAGCTCCGTCTGAGCTTCAAGCAAGGCTGAAGCCCTCGTAGTCGGCCGCGGCGACCTCGTCGCACTTCGCCTTGTAGTCGGGGAAACCGGGTAGGGGCATGAACACCCGCGGCTTGCCGGGCACGTTGGCACCGAGGTACCAGGAGCTGCACCCGTGGAAGAGCGTCAGCTCGGCGACGGCGTTCACGTAGGCGACCCATTCGGCCTCGGCGTCGGCGTCGGCCTCCACCGTGCCGGTGCCGTCCGCGTCCATCCGGGCGAGCAGGTCGCGGATCCACTCCACGTGCTGCTCGATCGACACGATCATGTTGGTGAGCACGGAGGGCGAGCCCGGACCGGTAATGGTGAAGAGGTTGGGGAAGCCGTGGACCTGGAGCCCGAGATAGGTGAGCGGCCCGGCCGACCACTTCTCCTTCAGGGGGAGTCCGCCCCGGCCCCGGATGTCGATGCGGTCGAGGGCGCCGGTCATCGCGTCGAACCCGGTCGCGAACACGATGGCGTCGACCTCGTGGACGGCGCCGTCGACCTCGACACCGGTCCGCGTGATGCGGTCGATCGGGGTCGCGCTCACGTCCACGAGCGAGACATTGTCGCGGTTGAAGGTGGCGTAGTAGCCGGTGTCGACGCAGAGGCGCTTGCAGCCGACCACGGTGTCGGGGCTCAG
This sequence comes from Acidimicrobiales bacterium, assembly GCA_021604885.1. GTDB lineage: Bacteria > Actinomycetota > Acidimicrobiia > Acidimicrobiales > Aldehydirespiratoraceae > JAJRXC01. The sequence goes on along the minus strand of BQJV01000056.1, from coordinate 6,606 downwards.
ACGCTCGGCGACCTCCGGGTCCTCGACGATGTCGCGGATCTTCGACCGCACGAACTCGGCCGCCGTGTCGTTCGCCTCGGGCGAGAACAGCAGGTCGTTGAACGCGCCGAGAAAGGTCAGCCCGCCGGCCTCCCAGCGTTCCTCGTACATCCGCCGCCGCGTCTCGTCGTCGACCTCGAGGGCGCTCGGCAGCTCCTCGGGGTCGGTACGAATGTGGCCGCCGAACCCGGTCGTCGTGTCGCGAGCGGCGGCTCGCCAGTCGACATAGTCGTCCTTGATCCGGGCGACCTCGTCGGGGTCGAGCGGCTTGTTGTGCGCCGGTACGGCGTAGGCGGGCGTACGCTGGAAGACCGTCACGTGCGTGGCCTGCTCGGCGATCAGCGGGATCGACTGGATCGCCGAGGAGCCGGTGCCGATGACAGCGACCCGCTTGCCTGTGAAGTCCACGCCCTCGTGAGGCCAGTGGCCGGTGTGGTACGTCGGGCCGGCGAAGTCGTCGCGTCCCGCGATCTGGGGCAGGTTGGCGGCCGACAGACATCCGGTGGCCATCACGACGAATCGGCTGCGGATCGACTCACCGCCGTCGGTGGTGGTCGTCCACGCAGCCGTCGCATCGTCGAAGTGGGCAGCCTGCACGCGGGTGTCGAAGGTGATGCCGTCGCGGAGATCGAAGCGATCCGCCACATGGTCGATGTAGCGGAGGATCTCCGGCTGTGTCGGATAGCGCTCGGTCCACTCCCAGTCCCGTTGCAGGTCCTCGTCGAAGCCGAGGCTGTACTCCATCGAGGGGACGTCACAGCGGGCGCCCGGGTAGCGATTCCAGTACCAGGTACCGCCGACGCCGCTCCCCGCCTCGATCACCCGGGCCGACAGGCCGATACCTCGTGCCGCGTGGAGCATGTAGAGCCCGGCGAACCCGGCGCCCACGATCACGAGGTCGACGTCGGGATCAGGGGCCGGGGAGGAGGAGTTCATGGCGGTCAGGATCGCAGGCTTCGCCGGGATGTTGCCACCTCACACGGATGCCTGCGATCCTCACGCCATGCCCGACCCAGCTTCCAACGCTTCCGTCCACGACGCGCTGACCACCACCGGCGTGTGGTTCTTCACCGACATGCTCGTCACCGAGCAGAGCCGGGAGACCGCTGCCCGGATCGAGTCGCTGGGCTACTCGGCGCTGTGGATCCCCGACACGCTGGGCCGCGACCCGTTCGTCAACGCCGCCACGCTCCTCGACGCGACCACCGAGCTGATCGTCGCCACCGGCATCGCCAACATCCACATGCGACACCCCGGCATGATGAAGCAGGGCGCGTTCAGCCTCGCCGAACTCTCCGGCGGACGCTTCGTGCTCGGCCTCGGCGTGTCCCACGCCCCGATGATCGAGGGGCTGCGCCAACTCCCCTACGAGAAGCCGTTGTCGACCATGCGGACCTATGTCGACGCCATGAACGCCTCCATGTACATGGGCGTGCCGCCGGCCGAGGAGCCGCTGACCGTGCTGGCCGCCCTCGGGCCGAAGATGCTCGCCATGGCCGGCGAGAAGACCGCCGGCGCCCATCCCTACTGGACGACGCCCGAGCACACTGCGCAGGCCCGCGAGATCATGGGGCCGGATGCGCTGTTGTGCGTGGAGCAGAAGTGCGTGCTCACGACCGACCGGGCGTTGGCCCACGAGACCACGCTGAGCCAGCTCGGCATGTACGCCGATCTGCCGAACTATCGCAACAACTGGATCCGCCTCGGGTTCACCGAGGAGGAGATCGAAGCCCGCGATCCCCGATTCCTCGACGCGGTGATGGCGTGGGGCGACGAGGCCGCGATCGCCGAACGGATTCAGGCCCACTACGACGCGGGCGCCAGCCACGTCTGCATCCAGCCGATCGACCCAGCCGACCGCAACCAGCCCGACTGGACGCTCCTCGAAGCGCTCGCGCCGAACGCCTCATGAGCGACGCCCCGACCGGTATCGACCCGGGTCCGGTGAGCGCGTGGCTCCTCGAGCGGCGCCCGGATCTCGTCGACCCGTTCACCTTCGAGCTGATCACGGGCGGCGCGTCCAACCTGACCTATCGGGTCACGGACGCATCGGGCACGGCGCTCGTGCTGCGCCGACCACCCACGGGCCACGTGCTGGCGTCGGCCCACGACATGTCGCGCGAGCATCGGATCATCGCGGCCCTCCAGGACACGCCCGTGCCGGTCCCCCCGGCGATCGGTCTCTGTCAGGACGAGGCCGTCAACGGCGCCGACTTCTACGTCATGGGCTATGTCGAGGGGCAGATCGTGTTCGACCGGGCGGACGGCGAGGCGATCGAGCCCGCTCTGCGGCCGGTGATGACCAACTCGCTGACCGACACGCTCTCGGCTCTCCATGCGCACGACCCCGACGCGGTCGGCCTCGGTGATCTCGGACGCAAGGAGGACTACTCCGCTCGTCAGCTCCGGCGCTGGAAGCGCCAGGTCGACGAGGGAAGCGATCGCGAGATGCCGCTCTTCCAGGAGTTGCACGACCGGTTCGCCGCGGCGATCCCGCCTCAGCAGGGCGCCGGCATCGTCCACGGCGACTACCGGATGGACAACTGCATGATGGGCCACGACGGCTCCGTCGCCGCGGTGCTCGACTGGGAGTTGTGCACGCTGGGCGATGTACTGGCCGACGTCGCCGGCATGGCGATGTGGTGGGGCGACGACCCCCGCGCCCAGGGTCGCCTCGGTGACGTGCCGACCAAGGCCGAGGGCTTCGGAAGCCGGGTCGAGATGCTCGAACGCTACGGCCGCACGTCCGAACGCGACATCTCCGACCTGCCCTGGTACGTGGCGTTCCAGCACTGGCGTCTCGCCGCGATCAGCGAAGGCGTACGCGTCCGGTTCGCGGCCGGCGCGATGGGCGATCAGGAGGGCGCTGGCGACAACGACGCACGCGCGTCGGTCGACAACCTCGTGCAGATGGCCGACGAGATCCTGACCGCCGGCACGCTCTAGCGCTGCGTCAGACGGCCGCGGGCAGCCGCTTCACGCCGTTGATGAAGCTGCTGCGCAGGACCGCGGGGTCGCCCGTGGCATGGATCGTCGGCACCTGCGCGAACAGCTCGCGGAACGCCACCGTGATCTCGCGCCGGGCGAGATGGGCACCCATGCAGAAGTGCGGACCGGGGGCGCCGAATCCGACCTGCGGGTTGTCCTGGCGGGTGATGTCGAACCGGAGCGGGTCGGCGAACACGGCCTCGTCACGATTGGCGGCCCAGTAGCTGAGGATCAGCTTGTCGCCCGCGTTCCAGCTGCGGCCGCCGAGCTCGGCGCCATCGGTCGTCACGGTGCGCCGCATCGAGATCACCGGCGACGCGAGCCGCACGATCTCCTCGACCGCGGTCGGGGCGAGACCGTCGAAGTCATTCCTCCAGCGTTCCCGCTGATCGGGGTTCTCGGTCAGGAAGTGCAGACCCCAGCTGATCGCATTACGGGTCGTCTCGTTGCCGGCCACCAGCAGGAGGATGAAAAACGACGCGAGCTCCTGCTCGGTGAGCCGCTCGCCGTCGAGCTCCGCGGTCATGAGCGCAGTCGTCAGATCGTCGGTCGGGTTCTCGAGCCGGTGCGCGCCCAGCTCGCCCATCAGTTGAGCGAGACCGATGCCGGCCCCCATCACCATCCCGAGGAGGTCGTCACCCTCCTGGGCGAAGTCCGGATCGCTGGCGCCGAGGATGATGTTCGACTGTTCGAGCACGAAGGCGTACTGGCTCTCCGGGATGCCCATCATGTCGCAGATGATCTTGAGCGGGAGCGGCGCGGCGTAGTCCTGCACGAAGTCGAACTCGCCCTTCTCGCGCAACTGGGATGCGAGTTCGATGCCCGCCTGCTCGACCGCGTCCATCGCCCGCTCCAACTGGCGCGGGGTGAAGCCGGCCGACACGAGCCCGCGCAGGCGCTTGTGCTTCGGGTCGTCCATGTTGATCATCGAGCCGAAGAACTCGTTCACCTGCTCGCCCTGGTCGAGCGGCCCGGTTGCCCCCTGACCGGAACAGAACAGCTCCGGGGTCTTGCTGGCGTGGACCACGTCGGCGTGGCGGGTCAGCACGTAGTAGCCGGGCCCGTTCGGTCCGAGCGGGTTCTCCGGCTCCTCGAAGAAGGGGAAGGGGTCCTGGGCCCGGAACTGCTTGAAGACCTCGGCGCGATCGGCCTGGGACAGCTCCCAGAACTCCATGCCGGACAGGTCGATCTCATCGAGCGGCGGAATTGTCGTCATGGCGCCGGACGTTAGCCGGTCGTCACTCGACCGCGATCGTCAGCGTCACAGCAGCCGTATCGCACCCACCGTCGACAGCACAGACCCGGTACGAAAATGCCTCGCTTCCGGACGTCACTCCGTCGTCGAGGGTGTACTTCAGGTTCGACCCGACGATCTCGAGCACGCCGTCGTGCGCCACGCCGATGATCTCCAGAGTTGAGTGGTCGATCTGGGCTGACCCGAAGTCGTCGTTCACGAGAACCTGCAACACCGTCACACCCTCACGATCGACGACGAACGCGTCATCGACCGCCGTCACCGCCGCGGGCGGCACCGTCGATGTCGTGGTGGTCGATGTCGTGGTCGACGTCGTGGTGGTCGACGTCGTGGTGGTCGATGTGGTGGTCGACGTGCTGGTGGGCGTGGTGCTCACGGCCATGGTCGTGGTGGTGACGGGGACGCTGGTCGTTGTCTCGTCGGGGACGGTCGTCGTCGTCGTCGACAAGGGCACGGCATCCGGCGGGCCCGCCGGTTCGAGCTCCGAGCCGGTTGCCTCGACAACTCGCTCGACGGCCACCGGTTCCGGTGTCGACTCCGGCACAACCTCCGCGACTCCGACGACAGCCGCCACCGACACGGCCGCCGCAGCGACGACGGTCTGTCCACCCGTCGCCGCGGCGAGGGCAGGCGTCCGGATGATCTCGGGGAAGTGCGACAGCCAGCCGAGCGGCCCGGCGGCCCACCCTTTCCGACCGAGCGAGATGCGCAGGAACGACCGGACCAGTTGCGGTCGAACTGGGTGCCGGCGCACTTGAGCAACTCTGCCCGCGCTTGCTCCACCGGGAGCCCGGGCTTGTAGGAACGCGGAGCGGTCATCACGTCGTACGCATCGGCGATCGAAACGAGACGACCGGCGAGACTGATGTCCTTCCCGGCGAGTCCGTCCGGGTAACCGTCGCCGTCGTATCGCTCGTGGTGCTGGGTCGCGGCGTCGACCCAACCACCGAGCCAGGGCCGCAGCGTCTCGACGTGCGCCGCTGCCGCGCCCGGGTGCCTCCGGAGCACGTCCCACTCCTCAGCGGTCGGGCGATCCGGCTTGTTCAGGATCTCCTCAGGCACGTGGAGCTTGCCGATGTCATGGATCAGCGCGGCCCAGTTCAGCTTGTCGAGTTCGTCGCGCTCGAGGCCGGTTTCCTCTCCGAGCATCACGGCGTAGGCCCGCACCCGTTCGGAGTGACCGCGCGTTGCCCGATCGTGGCGACTCAGCTCCGCGACCAGCGCGAGCAACTGCTCGGCGGCGGCCTGATCCCCGTCAGATGTGCCGTCGCGTCCTTCGAGGGTACGGACACTTCCGCGTCGGAGCGCGATCGAGAAGCGCGAGGGCGCCGCGTCCGGGAAGACCAAGGAGATCCGGAAGAGCGCGCTCAAGGGGGCGAGGCGCATGGTCAGGCCCTGCACGACATGGGCGCCGGCCGCCGAGACGCCGACGAGCAATGCGATCCACGGCACGAGCAGGAGCGCCGCCGTGGGGCGGGGCACCAGCGCCATCGCCGCGGAGACCGCCACGAATCCACTCACCAGCGGCCCGACGAACATCAGCAGGCGAATGCCGTGTGCGGCCCACGGGCGAGCTGTCCAGGCGCGGTCGTCCAGCGAGGCGGCCTGCGAACCGGCCGAACCGCCGGTTGCCGAAGTGGCAGCGCCTGAAGCCATACTCTGGTGTTCGGCGCGAATTACCCCGGTTGTATGAGCTAAACGGTGTTTTGTACCGAAGCGGATGAACACCGTTCGGTTGGCCGGTCACGGCCGCGGCGGGTCAGCCGAGGGCGGCAATCGCGCTGTCGTAGTCCGGTTCCTGGGCGATCTCGGGTACGAGCTCGGTGTATGCGACGGAACCGTCCGCACCGATGACCACGACCGCCCGGGCGGCGAGGCCTTCGAGCTTGCCGTCGGTCATCCGCACGCCATAGGCGTCGAGCACCTCGGGATTCCGGAAGGTCGAGCCGGTCGACACGTTCTCGATGCCCTCGGCACCGCAGAACCGACCGGCGGCCGGCGGCAGGTCGGCGGAGACGCAAAGGATCGTGGCGTCGAGCTCGGCAGCACGCTCATTGAACGTGCGCACGCTGGTCGCGCAGATGCCCGTGTCGATCGACGGGAAGATGTTCAGCACGATCGCCTGACCTGCGAGCTCCGCGCTCGAGACCGAGCTGAAGTCGGCCTTCGTCAGGGTGAACGCCGGAGCGGCCGATCCGACCGTCGGCAGGTCGCCGTTGGTGTGGATGGGGTTGCCCCCGAGGGTGATCTCAGCCATGTCGGTCCTGTCGTCGAGAAGAGGGAACGAGGAGCTTTCTACACGAACCCGTGGTCGGCATGCGCAC
>BQJV01000055.1 GCA_021604885.1 Acidimicrobiales bacterium | reverse complement strand
CCCACCTCGCCGATGCCTGCGCGCGGGCCGAGGCGCCGACGGTGACCGTCTCGATGGGCGTCGTCGACACCACCGCGGCCACGGGAGCGGACGCCCTCGTGCGCCTCGCCGACGATGCGTTGCTCGCGGCGAAGGCGCAGGGCCGCGACCGGGTCATCATCGGCCCCGTCCTGGGTCCGGTTTCCGGCGACGCCGGGGAAGCCGGTCGCACGCCGGTCGACGACGTGGACGCGATCACCTCATGACCAGGGCGCCGTCGGCGCTGTCGAGCTGGTGGTCCGGCATCGAGCGGCACTCTCGTCTCAAGGGCGCGGTGCTTCTCTGTCTGGGTGTCATGTTCGGGCTGGTCGTCGCTCTCGTCATCACGGTCCGCACCCTCGCCGGCCAGGCCGAGGCGGGCCTCGGGCATGTCGACGAATGGTCGTCCGCCGCTGTGCACGCCCGCGACGTGAGTGTGCTTCTCGGCACCGGGATGATCTCCTCCGACGACTCCCGCGCCGACGTGATCGCCGCGCTGGAGGCCCTCGCGCTGGACATGGAGGTCATCGATCCCGACGGCACATCGGCCACCAGCAGCGAGCTCGCCGAGTTGACGCGATCACTCGCCGAGTACGTCGACGCACCGGCTGCGAATCGCGCCCTGCTGGAGGAGAACGTCAGTCGGCTCAGCGGACGCTTCGGTGACCTCTCGGTTGCGCTGGAGATCGAGAGCCGCAACCAGACGACCGCCACGCTCGATCATCTCGATCGCGTCTTCACGGCGATGCAGGTCGTCGCGGTCACCGCGTCGATCATCTTCCTGTTCGTCGTTGCGACACAGATCCTGCCACTGACCCGGTCGATCCACCGCTCGATGGCGAAGCTACGGGACTGGAACGAACTCGCCGCGTCGGAGTCGCGACGCCGCACACTCTCGCGTCAGGTCGTCGAGGGATTGGACGACGCCGTGGACGAACCCGCCGCGTACGCCGTCATCGAACGGTCCCTCGCGATCGCAACCCCCGACCAGAAGGCTGAGATGCTCCTCGCCGACTCGTCGCAGGCCCATCTCCGCGCTGCCGTCGTGCACCCCGAGAACGGGTCGCCGGGCTGCACGGTGGTGTCCCCTTGGTCCTGCCCGGCCGTGCGTCGGGGGACGACGCAGCGCTTCGACGACTCCGAGGCGATTCGGTCCTGCCCCCACCTGGCTCGTCGCGACGAGCCGTGCTCGGCGGTCTGCGCGCCGATGACCTTCATGGGCGAGCCCATGGGAGTCCTGCACGTCACCGGCCCGGCCGGCGACGCGCCGTCCGACGAGACGGTCGCCGACGTGTCGATGCTCGCGTCCGAGTCGGCGACCCGCGTCGGCACGCTCCGGGCGTTCGCCCGCGCCGAACTGCAGGCGGCCACCGACGTTCTCACCGGACTCCCGAACCGCCGCGCGTCCGAGGAACGGATGAGGACCCTGCTCAGCACGGCGGACGGAGGCGTTGCCGCCGTGATCGAGATCCTCGGCCTGCGGGCGATGAACGACGAGCACGGCACGCCCGCCGGCGACATCGCCCTCAAGGTGGCCGCGGAAGCGCTCACCCAGGCGATGCGAGCCGACGACTGGTGCGGGCGATGGGCGGGCGCGGAGTTCGTCGTGGTGCTGCCAGGCGAGGGTGCGTCGAGCGCCCGCGAGGTCGTCGAGCGCGCGGAGGCACACGTCTGCGACATGCTCGCGGCGGCCGACATGCCGGAGCTGCGCACGGTGGCGGGCATCGCGGACACGCGTGGCGCCCGCACGGCGCACGGGATGATGGGTCTCATCGGCGAGGCGCTGGCCGATGCCCGCGCCGAAGCGGGCGAGAGCCGGGACGACGAAACCCCCGCAAACGGGAAAATTCTCTCGGATCCGCAGTTGTCCACTCCGTGAGTCGGTTCTAGCATTAGCACTCGCGACATCCGAGTGCTAACGATCCGTTGGCCTCGTGATCGAGCGAGTGTCAACCAACCGATCTCGGAGGATCGAATGAGCTTGCAGCCCCTCGAAGACCGCATCGTGGTCCGCTCCAGCGAAGCGGAGTCCACCACTGCCAGCGGCCTGGTCATCCCGGATACTGCGCAGGAAAAGCCGCAGCAGGGTGAAGTCATCGCCGTCGGCCCCGGCCGGCGCTCGGAGAACACCGGGGAGATCATCCCGGTCGACGTCGCCGTGGGCGACACCGTCGTCTACAGCAAGTACGGCGGCACCGAGATCACCGTGGAGGGCGAGGAACTCTTGATCCTCAACGCCCGTGACGTCCTCGCCAAGCTGGGCTGAGGGAGCGAACCATGTCAAAGATCCTGAAGTTCAACGAAGAGGCGCGCCGTGGCCTCGAGGCCGGCGTGAACAAGCTGGCCGACGCGGTCAAGGTCACCCTCGGCCCGAAGGGCCGCAACGTCGTGCTCGACAAGAAGTTCGGTGCCCCGACCATCACCAACGACGGTGTGTCCATCGCCCGTGAGGTCGAGCTGGAAGACCAGTTCGAGAACATGGGTGCCCAGCTCGTGAAGGAGGTGGCGACCAAGACCAACGACATCGCGGGTGACGGCACCACCACCGCCACCGTGCTGGCCCAGGCGTTGGTCAAGGAAGGTCTGCGCAACGTCGCGGCCGGTGCCAACCCCATGGGCCTCAAGAAGGGCATGGAGAAGGCCGTCGCCGCGGCGGTCGAGAACCTCGCGACCCAGGCCGTGCAGGTCGACGACAGCAAGGACAAGATCGCTCAGGTCGCGTCCATCTCGGCTGCCGACACCGCGATCGGCGAGGTCATCGCCGACGCGATCGAGAAGGTCGGCAAGGACGGTGTGCTCACCGTCGAGGAGTCCAACACGTTCGGCATGGATCTCGACTTCGTCGAGGGCATGCAGTTCGACAAGGGCTACCTGTCGCCGTACTTCGTCACCGACGCCGAGCGTCAGGAAGCCGTGCTCGACGAGCCCTACATCCTGTTCAACCAGGGCAAGATCTCGAACGTGCAGGACCTCCTACCGGTCCTCGAGAAGGTCATGCAGTCGGGCAAGCCGCTGCTGATCGTCGCCGAGGACATCGAGGGCGAAGCGCTCGCCACGCTCGTGGTGAACAAGATCCGTGGCACCTTCAACTCCGTCTCCGTCAAGGCCCCCGGCTTCGGCGAGCGGCGCAAGGCGATGCTCCAGGACATGGCGATCCTCACCGGTGGCCAGGTCATCGCCGAGGAAGTCGGCCTCAAGCTCGACACCGCTGATCTCAGCCTGCTGGGTCAGGCCCGCAAGATCGTCGTCACCAAGGACGACACCACCATCGTCGAGGGTGCCGGCGACAGCGCCGACGTCGAGGGTCGGGTCAGCCAGATCAAGGCCGAGATCGACAACACCGATTCCGACTGGGATCGCGAGAAGCTCCAGGAGCGTCTTGCGAAGCTGGCCGGCGGCGTTGCCGTCGTCCAGGTCGGCGCGGCCACCGAGGTCGAGCTCAAGGAGAAGAAGCACCGCATCGAGGATGCCGTCTCGGCGACCCGTGCCGCGATCGAGGAAGGCATCGTCGCCGGTGGCGGCACCGCCCTGCTCCGCTCGCGTGCCGCGGTCAACGACATCATCGGCTCGCTCGAGGGCGACGAAGCCACGGGTGCGCGGATCATCGCCAAGGCGCTCGAGGCCCCGGCCAAGCTCATCGCGGCGAACGCCGGCCACGAAGGTGCCGTCATCGTCCAGACCGTCGAGGAAGCGTCCGGAGCCATGGGCTTCAACGCGGCCACCGGCGAGATGGTCGACCTGATCGAGGCCGGCGTCATCGACCCGGTCAAGGTCACCCGTGCGGCGCTGCAGAACGCAGCGTCCATCGCCGGTCTGCTCCTCACCACCGAGGCGCTGATCGCCGACAAGCCCGAGGAAGCGCCGGCCATGCCCATGGGTGGCGGCGACCCGATGGGCGGCATGGGCGGCATGGGGATGATGTGATCCCCGCGCTCCTGCGCTTTCTGTGACAGCTCAGCCACCACTGTCGTGGACGAGAAGTCACAGAACCGGGACATGGACGGCCCGGGCTTCGTGCCCGGGCCGTTGTCGTTTTCAGCCGGGTTCCGCGCGGAGCGCGGCGGCGGACATCATGGCGGCGGCGACGGCGCTGAATCCGCAGACCATCATCCAGGCCCAGCCGAAGCTGTGGGCGTCGGCCACCACGCCGAACAGTGCCGGGCCGGTCATGGCGCCGACGAACATGCTGGCCTGGAGCACGCCGGACGCGGCGCCGGTCGCATCCGGGTTGTGCTCCACGGTCGCGAGGTGGACGACGCCGGGCCAGGACCAGCCGAAGCCGTAGGCGAGCAGCGCGCCCACGACGGCGACGACGTCATGGCCCGTTGCGATCATCGGGAACGCGGCGGTGCCGAGCACGAGGAGCCCGGCGGCGAACGCGAACCGGTTCCAGTCGGAGTGCCGATCCATGAGGGCGCCCCAGCCGACCCGGCTCGTGATGAGGGCGACGCTGCCGACGACCTGGACCGTGCCCGCGAGCGTGCGGCTGAATCCGGCGTCCGTGAGCGACCGCACGAGGAAGGTGCCGATGTTCGCGATCGCCATCGCGCCGAAGCCGGCACCGATCGCCACCCGCAGCATGAGGGGCGACGGCCGGTAGCGGGTCCGCGTCGCCGGCGCCGCGACCGGCGGGTCCACGTGGGGAATCGCGAGGATCGCTGCGCCGGCGAGCAGCGCCGCGCCCACGTAGGCGGCTTCCCAGCCGAGGCTGACCGCGATGGTCGGCAGCGCCAGACCGGCGAGTCCGGTGGACGTCGGGATGGCCGACTGCTTGATGCCCATCGCAAGGCCGCGGCGATGGAGGGGAACGCCGCCGGAGATGAACGTGTTGTTGCTCGGCTGGTTGATCGCGTTGCCGATCGCGGCGACACACAATGCAATGACGACCACGCCGTAGGACGGGGCGAAGACGACGCCGACCGCGCCGGCCAGGGCGAGAGCCGTTCCCGACCGCAGAGCCTTCGATGGCCCCCAGCGGTCGGACAGCGCCCCTCCCCACGACGAGAGCAGAGCCGAGACCGCGAAGAACGCGGCGATCGCGTAGCCCTGCTCGGCATCACCGAAGCCGAACTCCTCCTGGATGTCCGGCGCCAACGCTCCGAAGAGGTGGAGCGGCGCGATCGCCGCCACCATCGTCGCCAGCGACACCGCGGTCACACGGCGTGGGTCCGGCGATGGCATCGATGCAGTATGGGGGTCGATAGCCTCGGCGACATGGATGTACCGCCGCCGGATCCGCAGAAGCTGCTCTCCCAATGGGAGGAGTGGGAACGCGGCGAGACTCCGCCCGGCCGCGTGATGAGCAACCTCAAGACCGGCGGCTTGCCGGACCTGTTGCGCTCCCTGGTCGAGGGTGCTGCGTCCTGAGCGATCCCACCGCCCCGCAGGACGAGTGGCCCGTTTCGACGGAGCCGCTCTCGCCGGTGCCGCCGGGTCGGGGTGGGCCGCAGCGCATCCCGCGTCCGGAGGGAGCGGCACTCGGAGGTCCACCTCCGTGGACCGCGGCACCGCTCGAACTCCGTCGCCCCTCGCTCGACGACGTACTCGGCGCTCTTCGAGGTCGCGGGTCGGCCCGGATCGGCGATGCCACACCGGACGTCCGCGAGAGTGCGGTGCTCTGCCTCCTCTACGAAGAGGCCGGTGAAGCGCACGTCGTCCTGACCCGGCGGGCCCGGGGCATGCGCCACCACTCCCACGAGGTCGCCTTTCCGGGCGGCCGCAAGGACGACACCGACGCCGACCTGTGGGCGACTGCGGTTCGCGAGGCCGAGGAGGAGGTGGCGCTCGATGCATCGGTCATCGAGCGTGTCGGTGCGCTGGACAGCTTCGTCACGGTCGGATCGCGCACGCTCGTGACCCCCTACATCGCCGTGACCGATCGTCGACCCGACCTCACCGCGTCGCCGGTCGAGGTCGAGGAGATCCGCCATGTCCCGCTTTCGGAACTCCTGCTCGACGAGGTCTGGCGCGAGGAGATCTGGCCGCTGCGTCACTTCGGTCGGCCGCGCGCGATCACGTTCTTCGAGCTGGTGGGCGACACGGTCTGGGGTGCGACCGGCGCGATGTTGCGCCAGCTGCTCGCGGTCACCACCGGCACGGACGATCGCATCGCCGGGGGGCCGGGCTGATCCGGCGTCAGCGTCGTAGTATCGGGCGATGCCCGAGATCCGCTTCAACGCCGACACCCATCCCGAGTTGGTTCGCCAGGTCACGGTCTGGCTGGAGTCGACCGACAGTGACCGCACCGCGGCCGACGTGGTCGAGGGAAGCGCGGCGCTGACCAAGGACGCGCTGCGGATCGTGGCCGCGTCCGCGCCCGCGCCGATCGCCGACAGCGAACTGGTGAAGCGACTCACCGAGCTGGGCCACTCGGCGGTCGACGCCCAGCGTGATGCCACGCTCGCCGGTCTCGACGCCCTCGCCCAGGCCACGGACGGCACCCTCGTCAAGAAGGTCTCCGAGGGCGGTGCCAAGGCGGCCTATGAGATGAACGCCAAGGTCGCCAAACAGCTCATGAAGTCGCTTCTCGGCGGCTAGGCTCCTCTCTTTCCACCCGGGCCCCTGCCGGTCGGCGAGGCCCGACGAAAGGGTTCGAGCGCGTGGCCGAGATCGAGATCGGGCAAGGCAAGAGCGGACGACGGGGCATCGCCCTGGCGGACGTCTCCATCGTGCCGGCGCGCCGCACGCGCGATCGTGCCGACGTCGACCTGTCGTGGAAGATCGATGCGTATCGCTTCGCCCTTCCCTTCATCGCCGCCGGCATCGAGCGGCCGTTGGGCAGTGACGATGCGATCGCGGCGGGCGAAAAGGGTGCGCTCGCCTTGATCGACCTCGAAGCGATCTGGGCGGAGACGCCCGACCCCGGCGCGGTCAGCGCCCACATCGCGAAGGTCAAGAGCGCGGATGTGCGGGTTGCCGTGTCGGTGAGCGCGAGCCGCGTCGAGGAGCTCGGCCCGCATGCGATCGCGGGTGAAGCCGATGTCCTCGTCATCGAGGGCGATGTCGTGTCCGCGGAGACCGTGTCGTCCGACGAGACGACGCTCAACCTCAAGACGTTCATCCGGCGCCTGGACATCCCGGTGATCGTCGGCGGCTGTGCCAGCTACTCGGCGGCCCTGCACCTCATGCGCACCGGCGCAGCCGGGGTCATCGTCGGCGTCGACCTCCCCGAGCTCGGTGTGGGCGTCCCGCTCGCTTCCGCGATCGGCGACGCCCGCAGCGCCCGCGTCCGACATCTCGACGAGACCGGCGTCTACTGCCACATCATCGCCCGAGGGCCGATCTCGAGCGGCGCCGACGTCGCCCGCGCCGTGGCGTGCGGCGCGGATGCGGTCCTCGTCGACGCCTCCGTCGTCGGGAGCGCCGATTCGTCGGACGACGTGGTCGACAACCTGCGCGTCGCCGTGGCCACCTGCGGCTACACCAACCTCAAGGCCTTCCAGAAGGCGGAAGTGGTGGTTCGATGAACGCATCGGCCCCGGGCAGTGACGAGCTCGTTCTCGTCGTCGACTTCGGCGCGCAATACGCCCAACTGATCGCGCGGCGGGTGCGCGAAGCTCGCGTCTACAGCGAGATCGTCGCACCCACGATCTCGGCCGCCGAGGTCGCGGCGAAGGCGCCGATCGGGATCATCTTCAGTGGTGGCCCCGATTCGGTCCACGCCGACGGCGCGATCGCCATCGATCCGGGTGTCTACGAGCTCGGCGTCCCGATTCTCGGGATCTGCTACGGCGCCCAGCTGATCGCCCAGCAGAACGGCGGTCTCGTCGACCGCACCGATCGCGGCGAGTACGGCCGCACGACGTTGACCGTCGACGGCACCGACAGCACACTGCTCGGCGGCACGCCGGCCGAGCAGAAGGTCTGGATGAGCCACTTCGACGCCATCGTGAAGCCGCCGCTCGGTGTCACCGCGATCGCGAGCACCCCGGACGCCCCGGTCGCCGCGTTCGAGGACAGTGAGCAGAAGCTCTACGGCGTGCAGTTCCATCCCGAAGTGATGCACACCGAGCACGGCCAGCACGTGATCGAGCAGTTCCTCGAGCACGGCTGCGGCGCGACGGGCTCCTGGACGATGGCGTCGATCATCGACACCGCGGTCGAACAGATCCGCGAGCAGGTCGGCGAGCGCCAGGTCATCTGCGCCCTTTCAGGTGGCGTCGACTCCGCGGTGGCTGCTGCGCTCGTGCACAAGGCGATCGGCGATCAGCTCACGTGCGTCCATGTCGACACCGGGCTCATGCGGCTCCACGAGGCCGATCAGGTCATCGAGACCTTCGAGCGCAACTTCGGCGTCCACCTGATCTTCGTGGACGCGGGGGAGCGGTTCTTCTCGGCGCTCGCCGACATCACCGAGCCCGAGGCCAAGCGCAAGGCCATCGGCGAGCTTTTCATCCGGGTGTTCGAGGATGCGAAGGCCGAGGCGAAGGGCGCCGAGTTCCTCGTGCAGGGCACCCTCTATCCGGACGTCATCGAGTCCGGTAGCGAACACGCCTCCACCATCAAGTCCCACCACAATGTGGGTGGGCTCCCCGAGGACATGGAGTTCGAGCTCATCGAGCCGCTGCGCAGCCTGTTCAAGGACGAGGTGCGCCAGGTCGGATCCGAGCTCGGTCTGCCCGACGAGATCGTCCAGCGCCAGCCGTTCCCGGGTCCGGGTCTCGGTGTGCGCATCATCGGTGAGGTCACGCCCGACAAGGTGGCGACGCTCCAACACGCCGACTTCATCGTGCGTGAGGAGCTCCGCAAGGCCGGCCTGGAGAGCGAGATCTGGCAGTCGTTCGCCGTGCTTCCCGACATCCGCAGCGTCGGCGTGATGGGTGATGAACGCACGTACGGCTACCCGATCATCATTCGTGCCGTCACCAGCGAGGACGCGATGACCGCCGACTGGGCCCGCATCCCGTACGACGTGCTCGAGTCGATGAGCAGCCGGGTGATCAACGAGGTGCCCGGCGTGAATCGTGTCGCCTACGACATCACCTCGAAGCCACCTGGCACGATCGAGTGGGAATAGCGATGGGACTGAGCCTCGGCCCGGCCGAGGCCTATCAGCAGGCCGCCGCGCTGTTCGGCGAGACGATCACGGCGCTTTCCGACGACGAGTGGGAGCTCGCGACCGGCGATGACTGGACCGTCATCACCACGGTTGCGTGGTTGGTCGTCGGCGATTCCCATATCGCCACCGCGGTCGCGGGAGAGCCGCTCGGCTCCGTCGGCGAGTTCGATGCGGCCGTGCTCGGCAACGCGCCGGTCGCGGCATGGCGGGGCACGGCGGTCGGCGCCATCGCGGCGCTTCGCGAACCCGGCGCGCTCGCGGGGGTGGTCCGTCATCCCGACGGCGAGCTCGCGGTCGCCGATCTGGTCGGGCAGCGCGTGAGCGAGAACCTCGTCCGCGCCTGGGACATCGGCCGAGCCGTCGGCCGGATCGTGGAGATCCCCGACGAGCTCGCCGACTGGTGCCTCGACTTCTGGGCCGGCCATGCCGACGCGGTGCTCGCCGGTGGCGTGCTTCCCGAGTCGCCGCTGGAGCCGCCGGCCGACGCGTCTTCGGCGGAGCGTCTGCTCGCCCTGACGGGCCGCTCGCTCTGATTCGTGGACCGGTCAGGCGCCGGTCAGCCGCGCCACGACGGGCGCCATCGTCTCCATCGCGTCCGCGCTCCAGGTGACGTAGGACAGTCCCCACCGTTCGCGCCACTGCTGGAGCGACGCGCACATGTCCTCGACGGTCCCCACGAGCGTGTGGGGCATAGCCGCCGCGTCCTCCGCCGTGAGCCCGAACCCGGGGGCGAGTGCGGCGATCGTGCCCTCGCGGTCGTCGGTCTCCATCACGAAGTGCACGCGACTCTGCAGCTCGATCTGATCGAAGCGATTGGCGGCGCCGGCACGGATGGCGTCGATCTTGGCGTCGGTCATCGCCGCGGTTCCCGTGGCGCCGGCCGCGACGTCGAGGGTGCCGCCGGCGAGCGAGAAGTTGATCCCGACGATGTCGGCCTCCCGTCCGGCGAGCCGGAGCACCCGAGGCGAGCCGCCGGCCAGCAGGAGCGGCGGGTGAGGGCGTTGGACGGGAAGGGGCAGGCCCACGTGGCCCTCGACCCGATAGTGGGCACCGGCGGAGGAGAACGGTTCACCGGCGAAGCAGCGCCGCATCAGGGCGACCGACTCCTCGAGCCTCGTGATGCGGGTTCCCGCCGCGTCGAGGGGAATGCCCGTCCGCTCGTAGTCCGTCGTCTTCCAGCCCGCGCCGATGCCCCAGTCGACGCGGCCGGCGCTCAGCACGTCCAGGGTCGCCAGCTCCTTCGCCAGGACGACAGGGTTCCGGAAGTCGTTCGCCAGGACGAGCGTGGTCAGCCGGATCGATTCGGTCGCCCCCGCCGCGGCGGTCAGCGCCACGAGCGGTGCGAGGCCGTCGTCCAGATGGTCCGACATCGAGATCGACGCGTAGCCGAGGTCTTCGGCTCGTGCCGCGAGCGTGACGAACTCGTGGACGTTCGTGAGCGCACCCCCGGAGACGCCGAATCGGAAAGGCCTCGTCATGGGGGGCGAACCTATCCGCCGGCTCGGCCGTTCACCGAGAGTTCAGCGAGGGCGGGGAAGGCGTTCACCCCGCGGCACCTTCGATGAAACACCCGGTCCGTAGCTTGCCGCTCATGCAAACATCAACGAAGCGACGCTCCCTGTTCGCCATCGCCCTGCTCGTCCTGATGAGCTTGGTCGCGGCGGCGTGCGGAGACGATGACAACACCACCTCAACTGACGACGGCACTGCCCAGCCATCCGGCGACGGCACGGCCCAGCCATCCGGCGACGACGGGTCCACGGCCGACATTGAGGGCCAGTACCTCGTCTCGGGTTCGTCGACCGTCTACCCGATCGTGCTGCGCCAGGCCGAGGAGTTCAGCGCCGCCAACCCCGGCGTGGCGATCTCCGTCGAGGGGCCCGGCTCGGGTGACGGTGCCCGCAAGTTCTGTGCCGGCGAAGTGCCGATCGCGAATGCTTCGCGCCTGTTCAAGGACGAGGAGATCGAGATCTGCGAGGCGGCGGGAATCGAGTTCATCGAGTTGCGACGGGGTATCGACGGCATCTCCGTCATCACCTCGTCGTCGAACGACGAAATCGAGTGCCTGTCGTTCAACGATCTGTACGCACTCCTCTCCGACGAGGCGTTCGGGTTCGAGTCGTGGGCCGACGCCAACGCCGTGACCGCGGCGTGGGACGGCACCGAGTTCCCCGACGTCGCGCTCGAGGTCTTCGCCCCCGGCCAGGAGTCCGGCACCTACGACTCGTTCGGTGAGATCGTCATCGAGTCGGTCTTCAAGGGCAGCACCGGCCTCGATCCGGAGTCGCGGGAGTTCGTCGAGTCGATCCGCAACGACTACGCCGCCAGTGCGAACGACAACGTGATCATCGAGGGCATCGCGTCCAGCCCGTACAGCCTGGGATGGGTCGGGTACGCGTTCGCGCAGGAGGCGG
>BQJV01000054.1 GCA_021604885.1 Acidimicrobiales bacterium | reverse complement strand
CGGCGCCACACCCTGGCGGGTTCCGCCGATGACCGAAGTCGCCGGACTCGACGCCGAGTTCGAGGACCTCCGGGTCGAGATCGACGGACAGGTCGCGATCCTCACGCTCGACCGACCGGACACCATGAACGCATTCTCCGGCGCGATGGGTCGGAGCCTCACGACGGCCCTGCGCGCCGCGGACGCCGACGAAGCGATCCGCGTCGTCGTGCTGACGGGCGCAGGCCGGGCCTTCTGTGCCGGGGCGGACTTCTCCAGCGGCTCCGGCGTGTTCGGCGCACCCACGAAGGAGACGTTCTCCTCCGATCCGCTCGACGACTTCCACCCGTGGGACGTGCGCAAGCCGGTGATCGCCGCGGTAAACGGCCATGCCGTCGGCCTCGGGCTGACCATGACGCTCCAGTGCGACATCCGCATCGTCGCCGCCGACGCGAAGCTGGGCATCGTCCAGACGCGGCGGGGCATCCTGCCCGACCTCCACTCGCACTGGACCCTTCCGCGGCTCGTGGGGCACACCCGCGCCACCGAGATCCTGCTCACCGGGCGGATGTTTCGCGGCACGGACGCCGGCGAATGGGGAATCGCCACCGAGGTGCTCCCCGCCGAGGACGTCCTGCCCCGCGCCCTCGAGCTCGCTCACGAGATGGCGACGCACACCGCGCCGATCTCGGTCGCCGCGTCGAAGCGCCTGCTCTGGATGTCGAGTCCGGGGCCCGAACGGATCAACGAACTGGAGCGCGACATCCACCTGCACCTGATGGGTACGGCGGACTCCCGCGAGGGCGTGGCAGCCTTCATGGAGAAGCGTGACCCCGAGTGGTCCCTGACCCTGAGCGAGGATTGGCCCGAATGGCTCGACGAACTGCACTGATCGTCGGCGCGGGCGACCCCGCGACGTCGGTGGCCGCCGGCCTCATCGCGCTCGGCTGGACGGTCCACCATCTCGACGACGACGCGCTGGCGTGGACGGACACAACGGTGGCCGACGAGGTCGGCGACGAGCCGATCGATCTCGTCATCCACGCGCGCTATCCGGCCGCGAGCCGTCACCGAGCCGAGCTGACCACACTGTCGGCCGACGACTGGCACGCCGCGGCCGACGAGCCCCTCGAAGCCGCGATCCGTCTCGCCCGCGGCGCCCACGGACCCCTGGCGGCCACGTCGGGCACGCTCGTGTTCCTGGTGCCGCTCATGGCGTCGGCCGGCGGTGAGGGATTCGCCCCGTTCGCCACCGCGGCGGAGGGCGCCCGGCTGCTCGCCAAGTCACTCGCCAAGACATGGGGCGGTGACGGCATCCGGGCCCACGCCCTGACCCTCGATCCGGCCGCATTCCTCGATCCGGCCGACGCGGCCGGCATGGCGGAGGCGAACGCGCTGCACGATCCTCCGCTCGGCCGGGTGCCGGACCTGCACGACGACGTCGCCCCGATCATCGACGCCCTCACCCGTGGCGAGACGGCGGCGCTCACCGGCGCCTCGCTCGTCGTCGACGGCGGACTCTGGATGCCCGGATGAGCGAGACTCCCACTCCCCGCACCGCCAACCTCGGCGGGCTCCTCACCGGCCGCGTCGCGATCGTGACCGGGGCCGGCCAGGGCGTCGGTCAGGGCATCGCCGAGGCGCTGGCCGATGCGGGCGCCGCGGTCGTGATCGCCGCTCGCCGGGTCGAGACCGGTGAGCCCGTGGCCGAGGGCATCCGCGAACGCGGCGGTGACGCGATGTGCGTGCGCTGCGACGTGGGCATCGGCGCCGATGTCGACGATGCGGTCGCCGCCACGATCGAGCGCTACGGCCGACTCGATGTCATGGTCCACAACGCCGTGTCACCACCCGGCCCGCCCCTGCCGATCCAGGAGATCGACGACGACACGATCGCGGCCCAGATCGCCACTTCGACCGCGGCCAGCTTCCACTGCGCCCGCGCCGCCTTCCCCCACCTCGCGGCTGACGACGGCACGCTGATCCTGCTGACGAGCCCCGCCGGCATCGAGGGCAGCGGCCATCTCCCGCTCTACGGCTGTGTGAAGGGCGCCCAGCGCGGGCTGCTCAAGAGCCTCGCCCGCGAGTGGGGACCCGCGGGCGTGCGGGTCAACGCGATCGCGCCGGTGGCGTGGACGCCGGCGATGGACGTCGCCACGGCGGCGAACCCCACCCTTGAGGCCCGCCTGCGGGGCCGCACGCCCCTGCAGCGCATCGGGGAACCGGCGGCCGACATTGGGCCGGTGGCCGTTTTCCTGGCATCGCCGATGGCGCGGCACATGACCGGTCAGACACTGGCGGTCGACGGCGGCCGCTACCTCGGGCTGTGAGCGAGACCGTCCACCTCCTCGTGAGTCCCGATGCGGGCCGAGGGCGGGCGGGCGGCGCTCGCGAGACCGTCCTGAGCGAACTGGCCGCCGCCGACGTCGAGGTGGTCGACATCACCGGCGCGGATGCCGTCGGCAGCGGCCGGGCCGTGGCGGACGTCGTGGCCGCGGGCGCCGGCCGCCTGATCGTGGTCGGCGGTGACGGCCTCGTGCATCTCGCGGTGCAGGCCGTGGCCACGAGCGACACGGTTCTCGGTGTCGTGCCGGTCGGGACCGGGAACGACTTCGCCCGCGGGATCGACGGCCTCAGCGACGACGACCTCCGGGCGTCGGTGCGGACCGCGCTCGGTCCGGCCTCACCGGTCGACGCCATCCGCACCGACCACGGCTGGGTCGCCTCCGTCGCCACGGCCGGCTTCTCCGGTGACATCAATGGCCGAGCGAATCGATTGCGCTTCCCCCGGGGACCGTCGCGCTACACGGTCGCGACACTCGTCGAACTGCCCGGAATGCATACGCACGACATCACGGTCACGATCGACGGGGAGACGTTCACCACACCGGCCGTGCTGCTCGCGGTCGCCAACACCGGCTGGTTCGGCGGCGGCATGCACATCTGCCCGGATGCCGATGCCACGGACGGCCTGCTCGAATTGACGATCGTCGCCGACGTCGGGCGCCTCGAACTCCTGCGGTTCTTCCGCCTCGTCTTCAGCGGTCGCCATCTCGACCATCCGAAGGTCCACGCTCACCGTGGCCGCGAGATTCGCGTCGAGGCCCCCGACCTCGCGTTCTGGGGTGACGGGGAGCCGCTCGGCGCCGCCCCGACGACGATGACCGCCGTTCCCGGCGCACTGCTCCTCGCAGGCGCCCACACGGATCCGGGCGACCGCGACTGACGCGGATCAGGCCGGCCACTCGGCTCGGCTGAGCCCCTCGGTCTCGTTCATCCACACCACCGCGGTCGCCGCACCGAGCAGCTGGCGGCGCTCGTTCAGACCGAGTCGAGCGAACCCGGTGGCCGCGGCCCGCACCCGTTCCTGATCAATCACGTCGAATGCGGGCGAGTCCGGGTTCTCGTCGAGGATCTCGGTCACCGCACTGCCCCAGTCGTCTCCACGGTGGGTGAAGAGCTCACCACCGGCCGGGGCGGGGGCCGACGGTTTCGCAGCGGCGATCCGTGGGACCGGCCGGGTGTTCCAGTGGCCCTTGGTGAGCCGGTGATCGAGCAGGTCGCGGGACGCCGCGCTGATGAGCGGCACGTGGACCGGTTCCGTCGAGCGGAAGGCTCGCCCCCGCGACCAGGCGTAGCGGACGCCGACGTGGGGGATCGCCGCGTAGACCCGGGGCGGGCCGGCCAGCGGCCGCGACGAGATCCACCGGTTGCGGTTGCATGCCTCGTACAACTCGTGCAGCTCGGAGACGTCATCGGTGAAGTCGAGCCCGGCGAGGAAACGGTCGCGGTCCTCCTGCTCGAACTGGCGGGCAAGGTCGGGGACGACGAAGTCGCCGCGACCGAACGGGTTCCAGGCGAACTGGGCCAGCGCCTCGTCGAGGTCGCGCGGATCATCGTCGGCGATCGCGTCACCGCGCATGATCTCGCCGGCGTGGGATGCGATCGCGAGCCGGCGGTCGGGGCTCGCATGGCTCGTGTCGAACGCACTGCTCAGACCGTCGGTGCGTTCGGCGTGGGCCCGGATGCGGTCGACCAGTCCGAGCGCGCGCGGTTCGAGCGGCGGGAGCGTCGTCGTCAGGTCGAAGCGGTCCACGATCTCCGCGGCGACGCGGGTGTCGTCGTTCTCGATCAGCCCGCGCGTGATGACCCGCACGTCGGGGAGCAGCCCGGCCTGCATCGTCACCGCGAGGAGCAGGCGCGTGTCCTTGCCGCCGGTGAGGTCGAGAACCGGCGGTACCGGAGTGGAGTCGATCGCGAACCGAACCGCAGCGACCATCTCCTCGGTGGCCTCCCGCAGGGTGGGTTCGCTCCCGGGCACGGCGGCCAGGTAGTGCCGCGCCGGGGCCTCGACACGCGCCCTGTGCGCCGGGAAGTGCATCACCTGGCCCTGTGGAACGAAGGCCACGTCGCAGAAGCCCGTGCGAGTCCCGATCGGGATGCCGGCCCACGCCACGAACGCGGCCAGCTCGGGGTCACGCCGCGCCGGCGTGCCGCGATGCGCAGCCATCACCTCGGCGACGGCGCGGCTGCGGTTGCCGACCACGGTGAGCGGACCGTCCGTCGCCGTGTACAGCGTCTCGAAGGCAAAGGGATCGGCCATCGCGAACCCGTCGTCGGCGCCGAGCGACGCGATCGTGTAGTGGCCGGCGAGCTCCGTCACCGCGTCGGCACGCGTGACTGCGTGGGCGATCTCGTCCACGACCGATCGGCCCGAGGTCCACCGGCCCAGCCGGGGGCGCGGTCGCCCGGAACAGACGACCATTCGCTCGGTCGTCGCCCGCGCCGTCGGTGATTCGCCCTCGGGCGCCCAGGAGGTGAGGCGCCGGCTTCCGTCCGGGCTCGCCCAACAGGTCGGGGCGCCCGGCGGATACGGGAGCCAGGACGGGTCGTGCCGCCGGAAGAGCTGATGAACCCCGTCCGCGAGCGGCACGCCGGCGGCGCCGATCGCCGCGACCCATGTCGCCACGTCAGGCGAGAACAGACCGGCGCAAACCGCGGCGGCGCAGGGCTCGGGGGGCGTGACGTCTCACACGAACAGGGTTACCGCACTCTCCCGAGCGAGGAAAGCCTCGGCCTCGGCGGTCAGGCCGATGGCCGGGTCGTAGTCGACCCCCATCGCCTTGCTGACGATCTTCCCGCGACCGAAGATCGCCTCGACCCAGCGGCGGTACTCGTCGGTGCCGGGCTGGAGCAGGCGACCCTCGACACCGCGCCACTCGCCTTTCACACAGAGGCGCGCCGGATGTCCGTCGGTGAAGTTCCGCCACCACGTCCGCTCGGGGGCGATGGACGTCGAGACGACCACGCCGTCGTCGAACGCGTGATAGCCGGTCGGCAGACGGAACCGGCGTCCGCTGCGCCGCCCCTCGTACTCGATGACGCACAGTCCGGAACTCAGCAACCAGTGCACACGGGACACGAGGATCCGGATCATCACCGGATTGGTCCAGTCGAAGAATCGCAACATCGCCCGCTTCATGACGCCACCCGGAATCCCATGTTGCCGGTCGACGTGTCGAACGTGTTCGACGATCGCGCGCCGACGCGGTAGCGGTTGCAGTAGCTGTCGTGGCAGAGGTACGAGCCGCCCTTGATCACCTTGTGATCAGGGCGCCCGGCGAAGTCGTCGGCGCACCACTCCCACACGTTGCCGGCAACATCCTGCAGACCGAAGTCGTTGGGCGGATACGTGCCGACGGGCGACGTCCCGTACCAGCCGTCGTCAAGCGTGTTGTCGGTCGGAAAGGTGCCCTGCCAGATGTTGCAGCGCGACTCCCCGCCGAGCGTCAGCTCGTCGCCCCAGGCGAACGTGGCCTGCTCGAGGCCGCCCCGTGCCGCCCGTTCCCACTCCGGCTCGGTCGGGAGCCGACCGCCCACCCACGCCGCATACGCCTCGGCTTCCTGCCATGTGACGTGGACGACGGGATGATCGCCGAGGCCGGCGAGGTCGCTCTGCGGGCCGTACGGATGTCGCCAGTCCGCCCCCTCGACCGCGCGCCACCATTCGGCGCCGACCACGCCCCGGGTCGGCGCGAAGTCGTCCGGCAGCAGACCGCCGAAGACGAAGGACCATCCCTCCGACTCGGCGAAGGTCGTCAACCCCGTCGCCTCGGCGAAGCGGGCGAACTCGTCGTTCGTGACGGGAGCGAGGGCGATCGCGTAGGCGTCGGTGGCCACGTCGCGGACCGGGCCCTCCTGGTCCGCCGGGAAACGGCCGTGGTCGGTGCCCATGCGGAAGGATCCGGACTCGACCGCGGCCATCATCGGCAGTGATCCGGCCGGTGCAGATGCGGGCGGCGCGTCGGGCGCGGCACCAGGTTCGCGGGAGGGCGCACAGCAGGGTTCGTCGTTCACGTGGCCATCATCGCATCGCCGCGGCGACGAGCAGGAATGGGATCAGGAAGCGCTGGCCATCGCGTCGCGAGCACGCTGCTCGGCAACCCGCTTGCGGCCGATGATCGGCGTGGTGGGAGGGAAGCCGGCTTCGGCTCGCTCCGACTCGCTCTCGCCGCCCCAGAAGCCGAGCTCCCGGTTGCTGCGGGCGTATTCCTGGCAGGCGGCGACACCGGCGCAGCCCTGGCAGATGATGCGGGCCGCGGCTTCGCGGCGCACGCGAGCCTCGGGGCGTTCGGCGAACGGAGCGAAGAACAGGTCGCTGTGACCGGCACAGGACGCTTCTTCCATCCAGTCCGTCGACCCGATCGGTCCTGTCGGCGTCTCCGCCGGTTCGATGATCTCGAGCACCTGTCCACCCGCTTCCCTGGAGCCCGGGCCGCACCCCATTTGTGCGGTCCTCGGTGCCCCGTTCGGCTACGCCTGTAAACGTAGGAAAACATTGGCTGAATGTCCCGTGAACGCCGATGATTGTTCGCGCTAGCGCCCATCGCGAAAAGTGATCGACCACGCAGCGTCGGACTGTGGAGCAGAACCGTTCCTGACGGTCCATCAGATTCGGAGCGCGCCAAGTCGGCCCGTGCGGTTTCGTCCCGTGACGCGCCGCTGACTAGGAAAGGGGCATGGCCCCACCCGTCGTCCTCCTCCACGGCTTCGCCACATCGACCGAACGCACCTGGCGCGAGCCCGGCTGGTTCGACCTCCTGAAGGACGCCCGCCGGCGAGCGTTCGGGATCGACCTCCTCGGCCACGGCGACGCGCCGAAGCCCACCGAGCCTGCGGACTACGACGACCTCGTCACGCCGGTCATCGAACAGTTCCCCGAGACGCCCGCCGACATCGTCGGCTACTCGCTCGGCGCCCGCACCGCTCTGCAGATCGCGATGCAGTATCCGGAGCGGGTCAACCGGATCGTGCTGGCCGCCGTCGGCCAGAACCTCGTGGCCACCGACAGCGCCGGCGAGATGGCCGAGCACACCGCGAGCCGCTTCGAGTCCCTGATCACGACACCGGGCAACGACGCCGATGCGTTGCGCGCCTGTATCGGACGTGAACGACCGCGCTTCACCACCGACGAGCTCGCGACCGTGCACGCCCCGTGTCTGATCATCATCGGCAGCGATGACTTCGCGGGCCCGCCCGAACCGCTCGCCGAGGCCCTCCCCGACTGTCAGGTCAAGGTCCT
The DNA here is from genome assembly GCA_021604885.1 of Acidimicrobiales bacterium. Classification (GTDB taxonomy): domain Bacteria; phylum Actinomycetota; class Acidimicrobiia; order Acidimicrobiales; family Aldehydirespiratoraceae; genus JAJRXC01. The sequence continues at coordinate 3,979 of BQJV01000054.1, read as the reverse complement.
GCCCGGCGTCGACCACTTCGGCCTTCCCAAACAGTTCTCCTTCATCGACGCCGCCCTCGCGTTCATCGACGCCATCCCCACCTGGGACTAGCCGCTTCAACTGGGGTCTGACCCCCGCTTCAACTCGGCGACGGTTCTCCCGGCCGCAGCTCGCTACGCGACGATGCCGTCGTCGTGGAGGGTGCCGATCTCGGCGGCGCTCAGGCCGAGCTCCTCGGCCAGGATCTCGTCGGTGTGCTGGCCGAAGCGCGGCGCCGGGGCCGGCTCGACCGGAATCCGATCGTCGAAGGCGATCGGCGAACCGGGTGACAGGTAGGTGCCGATCCCGGGCTGCTCGACCTCGCGGAACATCTCACTCTCCGTGGAGCACCGCGGGTCCTCGTCCACGAGCTGCGTGAACGTCTGGTAGCGACCCCAGCAGACGCCGAGCTCGTCGAAGCGGCTGCCGACCGTCGCAAGCGGATTCGCTCCGATCCACGGTGACACGACGGCGATCACGTCGGCACGAGCCCGGAATCGGTCACCTTCGTCGCGGAAGTCGTAGCCACCGGCGGCTTCGATCACGGCGACGGCGTCCGTCGCCTCCGTCGCCTCCAGCAGCGAGGACCACTGCTTCGGGCTGATGCCGACGGCGTAGATCCGCTCGTCGTCCGCCGTGCGGAACTCGGCGCCGAACGCGCCGTAGAGGTCGTTCCCGAACCGCTGGCGTTCGGTGCCGTTCACCTGCGCCTCGCCGACATGGCCCATCGCCGCCACCGCTGCGATCGCGACATCGGAGAGGGCGACGCTCATGTTCGACCCCTCGCCCGTCCGGAGTCGATGCCGGTCCGCAGCAAGGATCCCGAGCGCCGCCGTCTGGCCGCAGACGAGGTCCCATGCGGGAAGCACATGATTCACGGGCTCGTCGCTGTCGACCGGTCCCGTCGCGTACGGGTAGCCGAGCGCACAGTTGACCGTGTAGTCCAGCGCGGTCGACCCGTCCCGGTTCCCTGTCACGGCGAGCATGACGAGGTCGGGCCGCTCCGCCGCGAGCGTCTCGTAGGCCATCCAACCCCGCGCCGGGAAGTTCGTGAGGAACGTGCCGGCGCCGTACACCAGCGCCGTCAGGATCTCCCGGGCGCGCGGCGACCGCAGGTCGACCGAGATCGACCGCTTGCCCTTGTTCAGCCCCGCCCAGTAGATCGACTCGCCGTCGGCGGTGAGCGGCCAGCGTTTCGCGTCGAGCCCGCCACCGATCTGGTCGAAGCGAATGACATCGGCGCCGAGCTGAGCGAGTGTCATCCCGCCCGACGGCGCGGCGACGAACGCCGAGCCTTCGATCACCTGGAGGCCGTCGAGCGGAGGGACCACCTCAGCCCAACCAGTTGATGGCCTGCAGCTCGCTGTAGGCCTCGATCCCGTAGGCGCCCCGGTCCCGGCCGACGCCGGACATCTTGAAGCCACCGAACGGCGCCTCCATGTGGGGCTGGATCACGTTGATGCCGACGCTGCCGGACTCGATCTGCTGAGCCAGCGCGAAGGCCCGCATCGAGTCGCCCGAGAAGACATAGCTGTAGAGCCCGTACTCGGAGTCGTTCGCCAGCTGGATCGCCTGCTCGTCGTCCTCGTAGGGCAGCACGACGATGACGGGCCCGAAGGCTTCTTCCTGCACGACGTGCATGTCCGGCGTGCAGTCGGCCAGCAGGGTCGGCGCGATGTAGTAGCCGTCGAGCTCGGGGCGCTCGCCCCCGCAGACGACCGTCGCCCCCGCGTCCTTGCCCGTCTGGATGAACTCCTCGACGCGGTTGCGATGGAGCTCCGTGATGACCGGACCGATGATCGTGTCGCGCTCCTTCGGGTCGCCCACCTTCATGAATCCGGAGAACGTCTTCAACGTCTCGACGAGCTGGTCGTAGACGTCCTTGTGGGCGATGACGCGGGTCGGCGCCGTGCAGATCTGACCCGAGTGGAAGCCCCACACCGTGGCGATCGCCTGCGCGGCCTGCCCGATGTCGGCGTCCTCGGTGACGACGGCGGCACCCTTGCCACCGAGCTCCATGAGCAGGCGCTTCATCGTCTTGCCGCCGTTCTCCATGATCTTGGCGCCGACCGGCGACGAGCCGGTGAAGCTGATCATGTTGACGTCACGGCTGTCGACGAGCGCCGCGGGGACCGCGGGACCCGCACCGTTGACGATGTTGACCACACCCGGCGGCAGACCGGCCGCCAGGACGGCCTCGCCGAGCAGGAAGATGCCGAGCGGATCCTGCGGCGCGGGCTTGATGATCGTGGTGCAGCCGGCCGCGAGGGCCGGGGCAATCTTGCCGGCGACGTTGGTGATCGGGAAGTTGTACGGCGTGATCGCCGCGACCACGCCGACGGGCTGGCGCTTCACGTGCGCGCTCATCAGGCCGGCCGGGCCGAGCGGACCCTTCGCGGTCGGGATCGGCCGCAGGTTCTCGTCGAGATCGATCGGGTTCGCGTAGTAGCGGAAGCGATCGACGGCCGGTCCGCCGACCTGCAGGTTCTCGGTGGTTCCGATCGTGGCGCCGGTCTCCGCCTGCACCGTGTCGACCCAGTCCGGCGACCGCTTGGCGATCTCCTCGCCGAGCCGACCGATGTGCGCACAACGTTCTTCGCGCGACAGTCGACGCCAGCTCGCGAGCGCCGCCTTCGCCGCGGCGGCGCTGTCGTTCGCCTGCTCGACGGACGCCTCCGGAGCATGCCCCACCACGTTGGTCGTCGCCGGATCGACGATGTCGTAGGTGCCCGCAGCCGGGTCGACCCACTCCCCGTCGATGAGCAGCTGCCAGTTCTTGTCGACGTCGATAGCCATGGCCGCGGATCGTAACGCCCGCCGGTGCCGAACGACGAAGCGGTGCGGGCCCGCCGACCATGGGCACGACGAGAAAACCTGTCTATCGTGATGACACATTCTCGCCAAGGAGCCGAAATGCCAGAAGCTGTCATCGTTGCCACGTCCCGTACCCCCATCGGGCGGGCCAACAAGGGCTCGCTGGTCGACGCCCGCCCCGACGACCTGTCGTCGTTCATCCTCTCCGACGTGATGGGCAAGGCCGGCGTCGAGGCCTCGGACGTCGAGGACGTCATGTGGGGCATCGGGCAGCCCGGCGGCGAGGGCGGCTACAACATCGCCCGCGTCATCTCCGCGATGCAGGGCCTCGAGATCCCCGGCGTGACGGTCAACCGCTACTGCTCCTCGTCGCTGCAGACCATCCGCATGGCCTCGCACGCGATCAAGGCCGGCGAGGGCGACTGTTTCGTGGCCGGCGGCGTCGAGACCGTCAGCCGCTACATGTACGGCGCAGCCGATTCCGGCCCGCACAACGATCTCTTCGCCGGTGCCGAAGAGCGTTCGAAGACGCGGGCCGACGGCGAAGCGGGCGACTGGGCCCCGGTCGAGGGTGTCCCCGACATCTACATCGCGATGGGCCAGACCGCCGAGAACGTCGTCGAGTACACCGGCATCAGCCGCGAGCGTCAAGACGAGTGGGGTGTCAGCTCCCAGAACCGGGCCGAGGCCGCCCTCAACCGTGGCTTCTTCGAGCGTGAGATCACGCCCTACACCCTCCCGGACGGCACCGTCGTGTCGACCGACGACGGCATCCGCGCCGGCACGACGCTCGAGAAGGTCAGCCAGCTCCAGCCTGCGTTCCGCCCCGGCGGCACGGTCACGGCCGGCAACGCGTGTCCCCTCAACGACGGTGCGTCCGCCGTGGTCGTCATGAGCGACACCAAGGCCAAGGCCATGGGCATCGAGCCGATCGCCCGCATCGTGTCCTCGGGCGTTTCCGCCCTCAACCCGGAGATCATGGGCCTCGGCCCGATCGACGCCTGCCGTCAGGCCATGGCCCGCGCCGGCATGTCGATCGGCGACATCGACCAGGTCGAGATCAACGAGGCGTTCGCCGTGCAGGTCATCGGCTCGGCCGACGAGCTCGGCATCGACCTCGACAAGCTCAACCCCAACGGCGGCGCC
>BQJV01000053.1 GCA_021604885.1 Acidimicrobiales bacterium | reverse complement strand
GGACATTCGTGCAGAAGAAACGTGCAACTTCATGCAGTGATCGCGCCAATCACAGCCACCGTGGCTCTCGTGCCCATTGAGAGTGGTAGATTCTTCTATTGTGGATGAAGTTGATCGGGAAATACTGCGTTTGCTGCAGGAGACGGGTGATCTGACCGCGCGGGAGCTCGCGGAGGAGGTCGGACTCACGCCGACGCCGGTCTGGCGACGGGTGCAGAATCTCGAGAAGGCGGGCGTGATCACGGGTCGCGTGGCGCTCGTCGACCCGGCGGCCCTGAACCTCGACGTCACGGCGCTCGTCCACATCAGGACCAACGATCACAGCGCGGCATGGCTCGACCGGTTCTGCGCGGGGATCGCGGATCTCCCCGAGATCGTCGAGGCCTATCGCACGTCCGGCGAGATCGACTACACGCTCAAGGTCGTGGTGCCTTCGATCGAGGCCTACGACGACTTCTACAAGCGCCTGATCGCGCGGGTCCATCTGTACGACGTCCGCACGGTCTTCGTGATGGAGCAGATGAAGCAGACGACGGCGCTCCCGCTCGACTACCTCTGATTCCCGGCCCGCCGATGTCGGCGGGTACGTTTGTCCCTCGCCTCGCACCGCGACAGGGAGATCATCGTGACGAGCTCGATCGGGTACATCGGAGTCGGCGACATGGGTGGGGCCATGGCCGGCTGGCTCGCGACACAGGACTTCGAGCTCCAGGTGTTCGACCTCGACGCCGCGGCCGTCGCGGCGGTCGTGGCGAAGGGTGCCGCCGCGGCCGAGTCCGGCGCCGCGCTCGCGGCATCGTGTGAGCACATCTCGATCTGTGTGCCGAACGACGAGATCGTCATGGACGTCGTCGTCGGCGAGAACGGAATCCTCGAGTCGTGTACGCCGGGCACGACGATCGGGATCCACTCGACGGTCCACCCCGACACCGTGCGCGACGTGGCCGCGTTGGCGGCCGAGCGCGACGTCATCGCGTTCGACGCGGCGGTCGCCGGCGGCACGCACAACGCGGACCAGGGCAACCTCTCGATCATGGTCGGTATCCCCGAGGGAGGTCTGCCGCCGGTGGCGCGCGCGGTCGTGGACTCCTGCGGCGGCGCCGTCTTCGATGCCGGTCCGGTCGGCGCCGGGATGGCGATGAAGGTCGCGTTCAACGTCATGACCTACTTCCAGCAGGCGGCGGCGAGCGCGGCCCATCAGATCGTCGTCGGCGAGCAGGCCGACCCGGAGCAACTCCTCGCGGCGTGGCGTCACATCGGTCAGCTCGGTTCGCTGACGGAGATGTTCTGGTCCGTCGTCACGATGCCGGAGGAAGCGAAGGCGGGGGACAGCGGTGCCTACTTCCGGGGCACGATCGGCCTCGCCGAGAAGGACCTCGACCTCGCGGCCAGTCTGGGTCGCGAGACCGGGCGACCGATGCCGGTGGTCGAGACGGTCCGTGACTCGATGGACCTCGTCTACGGGATGCCGGTCGTCGACGAGCAGGAGGGCTGAGATGGCGCACGAAGTCGACCAGGCGAAGTGGGAGAAGGGCGCGGCGAAGCTCGAGGACGTCTATCAGGGGATCGTGCCGGTCGTCCCCCAGGGGTTCATGGATTTCGCCGACATCATGACGGAGGACCTCTTCGGCGCCGTGTGGGCCCGCGATGCGCTCGACGTCCGGGACCGGCGGCTCATCATCATGGGCGTGATCGCGGCGATCGGCGGCACGACCACCTGGGAGATCCAGTGCAAGGCCGGCCTGAAGCGAGGCGACTTCACCGCGGAGCAGTTGCGTGAGGTGCTGATCCAGGCGACGCCCTACGTCGGCTATCCGCGCGCCGCCGAGTTCACCGGTGTCACCGAGGGCGCGATCGCCTGGTTCGAGAAGGAGCAGGCCGACGCCGCGAGCGAAGGAGACGCCGACTGATGGCCGCCATCAACACTGCCGACGGCTGGTCCTTCGGGCTCCAGCTCCCGATCCAGACACTGACCCGCACCCTCGTGGATCCGTGGGAGGACGCCGCGACGGTCGACGACCTCGTCACGATCGCGAGCCGTTGCGACGAACGGGGCTACGACTTCGTCGGTGTGTGTGACCATGTCGCCATCCCGGACAACGAGTACGCGTCGCGCATGACGACGACCTGGTACGACACGATCGCGACGCTCGCCTATCTCGCCGCGAAGACGCAGAACACCAGGCTCCTCTCGGTCGTGTGGATCGCCGGCTACCGGCACCCGCTGCAGACCGCGAAGTCCTTCGGCACACTCGACCATCTGTCCGGTGGGCGGGCGATTCTCGGCGTCGGCGCGGGCCATGTCGAGGCGGAGTTCGACGCGCTGGGCGTGGACTTCAGCTCCCGGGGCAAGCGTCTCGACGAGACGCTCGACGCCGTGCGGGGTGCGTTCGCCGACACCTTCGTGGCCCATGAGGGCGAGTTCTACTCGTACGCCGACGTCGGCGTCGCGCCGCAGCCAGCGGACGAGCTGCCGATCTGGATCGGCGGCAGCGGCAAGGCCGCCTGGCGACGCACCGGGCGCATCGGCGACGGCTACATCCCGATGGGCAACGGCAAGGATCAGTACCCGGAGATCCTCGACACGATCGGCACCGCGGCGGAGGCCGCCGGACGCGGCGACGCGACGTTCGACGTCGGTTACATGCCGCCGTGGACCTATCTCCTCGGCGACGTGCCGGACGGCGTGATGGCGTTGTCCGGCGGCGTCGAGCCGCTCGTCGAAGACATCCGGGCCGCCCGCGAGGTGGGTGCCAACACGATTCACCTGAAGTTCCGTTCACGGGATCTCGCGGAGTACCTCGAGCAGGTCGACGCGTTCGTCGAGCAGGTCGTCCCGCTCGTCAACGAAGCCTGAGTCCGCGACACTGCCGACATGACGCACGAACTGACCAGGTCCTACGAGGTCGAGGGCTTCTCGCTCGCGTGGGACGAGTGGGGGCGTGGTGACGGTCCGCCGCTCGTGCTCGTCCACGGATTCTCCGGCTCGGCGCACGACTTCGATCTCCACATCGACGCGCTGTCCGCGGATCGTCGGGTGCTGGCCATCGACCATCGGGGCCACGGCCGGTCGTCCAACTCGCTCGATGAGGAGACCTACACGGTCGACCACATCGTCGACGACGTGATCGACTGGCTCACCCACACCGTCGACGGCCCGGTCGACATGCTCGGGCACTCGATGGGTGGCCGGGTCGCCCTGCGCTTCGCGCTCGCACGACGCGACCTCGTGCATTCACTCGTCCTGATGGACACAACGGCATGGAAGTTCGGCATCGAGGATCCGGCCGTCTCCGAGATGATCACCGGCTATTTCGAGTCGCTCACGGTCGACTCGCCGATGGGACAGCCGCCGGCGACCCCCGAGGACCCGCTCATCGAGGCGGCCACGCCGGCGGAGTGGCGGGCTCGTAAGGCCGAGCTGAGCGCGGCCTTCGATCCGATGGCGTGCAAGGCGCTGGGGCTCGCCCTCTTCGACAACCGGCTGCAGCCCGTCGACCACCTCCTCGGCGACATCGACGCGCCCGTGACGGTGATCGCCGGGGAGCACGACCACCCCTACGTCGACCACGCACCCGCCCTCGCCGACGGCGTGGTGAACGGCGAGTGCATCATCATCGACGGCGCCTACCACTCACCCCAACTCACGCACCCTGCCGACTGGCTCACCGCCGTCCGCACCCACCTCTCTCGGGCTTCTTAACCGAGTTGTGGTCGCATGACGACCACAACTCAACGCGGATCGCTGGAAAGGGCGTCAGAGGGCGCCGAAGACGCCGACGGTCAGGATGATCACGCCGATCGTGTGCAGCGGGCCCATGAGGAAGCCGAGGGTGAGGCCGATTCCCTTGCTCGCGAACTCGTCTTCGACGCCGAGGCGCCAGTTGAGGAAGTCCTTCGTGAACAGCAGGACAGCGCCGACCACGAGCATCCAGGCCGCCGCGTTCTCCCAGCCGGAGGACAGATCGCTCAGTCCGGCGGCGACCGCAAGCCCGAGGAGCATCGCTCCCTGCAGATAGCAGCCCTCGTGAGCCAGTGACAGGTAGCGGGGGACCGTCGGCTCCTTCATGCGGATCATCGCCATGATGTTGCCGGTGACGAGCCCGAGCACGAGCATGAGCATGCCGCCGGCGATGAGTACCTCTTGTGCTGTTTCCATGACATCAGTCTTTCGCGAGACAGGGGTCTCACCCGGCATCCGGTGAACACGGGCCTACGATCCGCAGGTGGCTCGCCCTCGTGACATCGCCGCGATCGACACGTTGATCGGGTTTCGGTCCCCGGCCGACGTCGACCGCAACCCGGCGAACGTCCGGGTCTCGCAACGGGGCGACAAGCATCCGGCGGACTACATGTTCCGCGAGATCCCCGACACGGCGCGGCCGGATGACGACGACGCCACGGCGATCGCCGACACCCTCGCCGCGATGGACGCGAACGGTGTCGGTGTCGGGCTCGTGCAGCTCGGACACCCGGCTGCGGCGCCGGCGGCCCGGGCGTTCCCGGATCGCTTCGCTCTCGCCACCCAGGTGGACGGCAACGATGTCATGGGTGCGGTGCGCCAGATCCGGGCGGACCACGCAGCACACGGCATCCGTGCCGTGAGCGCGTTCCCCGCCGGGGCGTCACCACCGATCCCGCTCGACGACGCCCACTGGTATCCGGTCTATACGACCTGCGTGGAGCTCGGCCTGCCCTTCTTCGCGACCGCGGGCGTGCCCGGCCCCCGCGTGCCGATGGCGGCACAACAGGTCGAAGCCATCGACCGCGTGATGTACGACTTCCCCGATCTCGTCTTCGTCATGCGCCACGGCGGCGAGCCGTGGGAGGACCTCGCGGTGAAGCTGATGCTCAAGTGGCCGGGGCTCCACTACTCGACGTCGGCATTCGCGCCGAAGCACTATCCGCCCGGCATCGTCGACTACGCCAACACCCGTGGCACCGAGAAGGTGCTGTACGGCGGCTACCACCCATACGCACTCGAGCTCGATCGCATCTTCGCCGAACTGGACGACGTGCCGTTTCGCGACCACGTGTGGGAGCCATTCCTGCGTGGAAATGCGGCTCGCATCCTCGGGCTCTAGCCGGCGGGCATCTCCCCGCCACCGAGGCAGAACTCGTTGCCCTCGGGGTCAAGGAGTACGACGTTGCGGTAGTCGGCCGCGATCGCCGGGTCGAACTCCTCTTCCCATGCGATGGTCGCGCCGAGGCCGCACAGGCGGTCGATCTCCGCGTCGAGAGCAGCCAACGACCCTGCCCCACAGCCGAGGTGGAGGCGGTTCTTGACCTGCTTCCCCTCCGGCACGCGGATGAACTCGAGGTAGATGCCGCCTTCCGGTGGCCCGCAGATCGAACCGCCGCCGTCCTCCGAGACGGCGGCGCCACCCCAACCCAACGCCGCGTTCCAGAACTCGGCGAGCGCGAGCGGGTCCGAACAGTCCACCGTCACGCACGTCACCGAGATCGTCACGTTACGGCACCCTTCACCTTCAGCTCGATGATCTCGTCCATGTCCATGCCGAGGTCGCCGGTCAGGATCTCGTCGCCGTGCTCGTTGAACCCCGGTGCCCGGCCGACCGGACTCGGCGCGCCGTTGAACTGCACCGGTGTGGTCACCAGCTTGAACGGCACGCCCGCCTCGTTCTCCAGATCCTGCACATAGTCGTTGGCGACCGTCTGCGGGTCGTCGATGATCTCGAGCGAGTCGAGCACGGGTGTCCACTGGCCGGTGAAGTCGGCGAGGTCGCGGCGGACCTCGTCGAGTGTGCGCGAGGCGATGAACTCGTCGACGACCGCCTTCGCCTCCGCGCCGTTCGCGGTGAGTGACTCGTGGTCGGCGAAGCGCTCGTCGCCGACCAGCTCGGGCCGACCGATGACGCCGCAGAACTCCTGCCAGTACTTGAGCGGCTGGAGGCACGTGATGTTGATCATGCGGCCATCACTCGTCGGAAAGGTGCCGAGCAGGGGGTTGAAGACGATCCCCGTCAGGTCGAACGGCCGCCACGCGGTCTGGCTGACGTGGCTCATCGCGATCCCGGACGCCATCGCCCACATGCCGGTGCCGAGCAACGACACCTCCAACGACTGCGGCCCGCCGCCCCGCTCCCGCTTCAGCAGGGCCGCGGCGATGCCGCCGGCGATCGTCATCGCGCCCATCGAGTCGCCGAACGCCGGCCCGGGCTGGCTCGGCATGCGTTCGTCGTCGACGTACCAGGCGCCCATCGCGGCGCCCGATCGGCACCAGAACGAGGTCATGTCGTAGCCGCCCCGATCGCCCTCGGGTCCCTTCGGCCCCCAGGCGGTGCCGGCGGCGTAGACGATCGACGGGTTGTGCTCTCGTACCTCGGCCTCGGTGATCCGCAGCTTCTCGCGAACCACGGGCGGTTTGTTGACGAGGAACACGTCGCTGATGGCGATGAGACGATGCAGGACGGCGAGCCCGGCGTCGGTCTGCAGGTCGAGACCGAGACTGCGCTTCCCCCGGTTGGCGTGCTCCATGATCGCGTGCACGTCGCCGCTCAGATCCACCGCGCCGCTCTGGCCGAGTCCGCGGGCGGCGTCGCCCCGAACCGCATGCTCGATCTTGATGACGTCCGCGCCCCAGTCACTGAGGATCGCGGTGGCGGCGGGAACGAACGTGTGGTCCGCGACCTCGAGGATGCGGATGCCGTCCATCACGCCGGTGTTCGCTGGAGAGTTCATGGCCCATGTTCGTTCGCGGCCGTCTCTCCGGTAAAGCTGTCGGCCATGAACGACGACGACTTCACGCCGAGCGCCGACCATTTCCTCGCTCGGAACGCCGAATGGGTCGCGGAGTTCGAGCCCCGCGGGCTGCCGGTGTCCCCCGGCCGTCGGGTCGCGATCGTCGCCTGCATGGATTCACGCATGCCGTTGTTCCCGATCCTCGGGCTCGACCGCGGCGACGCCCACCTGATCCGCAACGCCGGCGGCGTCGTGACGGACGACGTGATCCGCTCACTGACGCTCTCGCAGCGTGCTCTCGGCACCCGGGAGATCATCCTCGTGCACCACACCGACTGCGGTCTGCAGAAGGTGACCGAGGTCGGATTCAACGAGCAACTCGAGGACGAGCTCGGGGTGCGCCCCCCATGGTCCCTCGAGGCCTTCACCGACCCCTACGCCGACACCCGGCAGTCGATGAAGCGGCTGCTGCACTCGCCGTTCATCGCCCACAAGGACCACATCCGCGGGTTCGTGTATGACGTCGAGAACGGGCGTCTCGACGAGGTGGCCGTCGACTGAACCCGTCGACGTGCGGGCGTCAGAGTGCCGGCGTGATGCCGTAGGCCTCGCCGCCGCCGTTGGCGATCACGTCGTCGAGCCAGGTGGTGCCGTAGGTGTCGGACACTTCCTGGACCATGTCGCTGGCCTCGCCGGGCGGCGTCGATTCGAGAGTCCAGGCCTGCCGCTTGTACGTCCAGTTCTCGGGGTTCGCCGCGTGGGCCTGCTTCCAGAACGGGACAGCGGCGTCCTTGCCGACGGTGTCGTGGAGATGGCAGCCGAGCTCGAAGAGGGCTGCCGCGCGGCTGTGGTCGAGCGGACGAGGTTGCGAGGCTTCGAGCACCTCATGGGGCGCCATCGCGAAGCGACTGTCGGCACCGTTCTCGACCCAGTCGACGATGGCGGCGCGATAGTCCTCGGCGTGATCGGGGAGCTTCTTCACCTCGGTGAACAGCATCTGCATGCGCTCGGGAAGATCGTCGGTGATCTCGATGGCACGCATCGGCGACGGCTCGATCGACGCCGATTCGGCCGGGCGGACGAGCGTGCCGGTCTCGTCGATCCAGACGGCCATCGGCACATTGTTGATGCCGAGGTGCTGGTCGACGAGATGATGCGGATCGAGGAGCGTTGGATGCGTGGGCGATGCCGCCGCGATCCACTCGGTGGTCTTCGACGGGTCGAGGTCGAGCGCAACGGTGACGACCGTCAGGCCCTGGGACTCGAGCTCAGCGTGGAGTGCCTGCCACCCGGGCAGGCTGTGGCGACAACCTCACCACGAGGCCCAGGCGACCAGCAGCACCTTCCGACCGTGGAGCGAACTGAGTGAGAAGGGGTTGCCGTCGGCGTCGGTGAAGGGCAGGTCCGGCACCGTGGTGGTGGTCAGCGCTCGACCGCCGCTCTCGGGGCCGAGGGCCACGAGGCCGTGGTCGGGATCCTCCACGATCGCCATGCCGAGGCGATCGGCCACGACGGTCACATCGAGCAGCCCGTCGGCGGTCACGGCCTCCGGGGCCGGCACGCACTGGTCGCCCTTGCACAGACCTTCCGGCTTGGACTCCCACCCGGTCGCGTCGGCGAAGGTGGCAGGGTCGACAGCGAGTGATTCGAGGATCATGGGCGCACCCTACCCTTCCCTGCGGAACGTCTCGCCGTCGATCTCGACCGTGTCGCCGGACGCGTCGAGCGTCACGAAGAACTGGTCCTCGAGATCGGAGGCGAACCCCTGGGCCGTCAGGAGGTCCGACACCACCACGTCGGTGCCCTGCAACAACGCGACGACGCTCTGCTCGGACTCGAAGGTGATGGATGCGGGAACGGGTTCCACGTCGTCCACGAACAAGAAGTTGCACGTGCCCACCTGATCGGCGATGCCCTCGTCGTACTGCAGGATCCAGCAGTCGGCCTCGGGGCGGGGGAGAACGATGCCGAGATCCTGCTGGTCGCCGTCGTCGAACCGATAGATCGGGAACATCTGCCCATCCGACATCGTCACTCGATACGTCGGTTGCTGCTGGGGTGGATCGGCGTCGACGGGCGCCTCGGTCGTCGTTGTCGTTGTCGTGGTGGTCGTCGTTGTGCTCGTAGTGGTCGTGGTGGCATTCGCGTTGCCCGCCGCCTGTTCGTCGGTCGTGATGGACGTGCCACCCCCAGCGGCCGCGGGCTTGTCGCGGGTGTAGCCGTTGATGATCAACATCAGCATGCCGACGAGCAGAATGACGACCGGCGCGACCAACATCAGCACCGGGATCCCGGTCGGCATGCGTTGGTGACGAGCCCCGCGCCGCCACAGCGTCAGCCATGGCGCGAGCACCATCACCGCGAGCCACAGCGTCGCGCTGAGCGCGGCAATCGCGCCGAACGGCTCGTCACCAGCGCGTAGGCCGAGCACGCCGAGCACCGCCCCCGCGACGACCACGGCGATGATCGGAATCATCACCACGAGGGGCAGCATCCGGTACAGGATCGGAAGCATCCGGGCCCACGCGCCCACGGCGAATATGACCGCCAGGAACATGAGCGCGGCACCGGCACGCGACTCGCCACCGTCGACGAGTGCCGCGACGCCGAGCCCGACGAGGAGCACCGCCAGCAGCAGCCACAGCCACCACATCCATGGCGGCGCCTTGAGCATCACGACAGCCCGACGACCGAATCGGCCGAAGTAGCCGAGCATCAGGACGATCCAGAAGACGAGAATCAGGACGGAGATCAGGAGGGCGATGGAGACGAGCGGGGTCTTCTCCCACCACCAGAACACCAGAAAGAAGAGGCCCAGCCACGCGACGACGCCGACGACGATGCCTCGCGAACCACAGAACGTCGGAGCCGGGCACTTGCGGCATTCCGGTTCGGGCAGCTCGGCTTCGGGGATCGGGCACGGGCAGCGCGGTCCGCACGGACAGGCGCCTCCTGCGGCGCACACTTCGCGCCCGGCCGGGCACGTGCAGGTGGTCCGCGACTCGCAGTGCTCACACGTCATGGGAACGGTCTAACCCATCGCGGTCAGCGCTGCCGTGGAGTGATGTGTCAGCCGCGATCGGCGAGGTCGTACTCGGCCATGAAGTACGGGTGGTCCGGATCGAACTCGGTCAGCGTGACGGGATCGTCGACCTTCCCGATCGGTCGGAGACCCGGACCGGGGACGTCGCCGGCCTCGTGCCCGAGATCCGCGCGCGCTTCGTCGATGAGGGCCGTGAGTTCCGCGACGACCTCTGGATGGGCGTCGGCCACGTCCGTCGTCTCGGCGATGTCGTCCTGGAGGTCGAAGAGCTGGGTCGTGTCCTCGCCCTGCTTGCGGACGTGCAGTTTCCAGCGGTCCCGCCGCACGGCCTCGATCGTTGGGCCGGAGAAGTAGAAGAACGGGCGATCCGCATCGGGTTCGTCGTCACCCGTCCGGAGGCCGAGCCGCGGCGAGAGGTCCCGGCCGTCGATGATGCGATCGCTCGGCACCGTGGCGCCGCAGATGCTCGCGAGGGTGGGGTAGAGGTCCATCTGCGTGGCCACCTCGGCAGACTCGCCGGGCGTGATCGTGCCGGGCCAACGGATGATCCCGGGCACGCGCTGCCCGCCCTCCCACGTGGTGCCCTTCGACCCGCGAAGTGGCGCGTTCGAGCCGGACCCGCCGCTCTCGACGGCGAGCGCGCCGTTGTCGCTCGTGAACACCACGACGGTGTCATCGTCGATTCCGAGCTGCTCGAGCTCGGCGAGGAGGACGCCGGTCACCCAGTCGACGCATTCGACGGCTGCGCCATAGTCACCGTTCTGCGACGCCTTCTTGAACCGCTCCTGCACATAGATCGGCAGGTGCACGTACATGTGGGCGAGGTAGAGGAAGAACGGTGTCTCCGCCGAGGCCTCTCGACGGATGAACCGAAGCGCCTGTTCGAGATAGCGGTTGGTGAGGCTCGCCTGGTCCGGCTGCGCCTCGATGACGTCGATTGCGTCCTCGTCCGCCGCGACGAGCGGGAGCGGCGGTCGGACCCACGCCTCCGTCATCCCCATCTGCCGGAGCATGTCCTCGAGCTCCTCGGGCGTGAGCCCGTGGATCCGCTCGCCCTCGATCTGCCTCCCCATGTCGTTCGAGTACGGGATCCCGTAGTACTCGTCGAAGCCGTGGTTGGTGGGGAGAAAAATCGGGCTGGTCGCCGAGATGCCACTTGCCGACGAGCTTCGTGGCGTAGCCCGCGTCCTTCAACGCCCGCGCGATCGTGATCTCGCTGGGGTTGAGCCCCACGGACCATCCCGGGAACAGCACGCCGCCGAGGCCGCCGGACGCCTTGCCGCCGAAGCCCACCCGGAGTGGGTAGGACCCGGTCATGAGCGCGGCCCGCGACGGTGAACACACCGGCGACGACGCGTAGAAGTCGGTGAAGCGCACACCCTCGGCGGCGAGGCGGTCGAGGTGGGGCGTGCGATTGAGGTCCGACCCGTAGCAGGCGAGGTCGCCGTAGCCGAGGTCGTCGCAGTTGATGAGGATGACGTTGGGTTGGTTCATGGAGAGTCCCTTCTCAGGCGCTGGCGACGATCTCGATGTCCACGCCGTGGGCGGCGAACACTGCGACCAGGTCCTGCCCGAGGAAGGCGGCAGCGGCCGGGTTGCCGCGGAGTGAGGCGTCGAAGTGAGCAAGGCCGAGGGCGGTGGTCATCGCGTAGGCATGGTCGCCGGGCACGAGCTCGCTCGATGGCTTCGCACCGTCGCCCATCACCGCCCCCATGAGGTCGTGCACGGTCTCGGCGTTGTCGCAGAAGTGGTAGTGGTCCGAGTTCTTCAACACGACCAGGCGTTCGATCGCGGAGGACCGCGCCAGCAGGTCGGTCATCATCGGATACGGCAGGACCGTGTCGCCCTCCGCCACGAGCGTGAGGGTGGCGACCGGCCGG
>BQJV01000052.1 GCA_021604885.1 Acidimicrobiales bacterium | reverse complement strand
CGAACCCTGCCCCTGCGGGGGAGCGTCGTTCGATCACTGCTGCGGTCCGATCCTGGCAGGGTCGCCGGCCGGCACCGCCGAACAGCTGATGTGGTCGCGCTTCACGGCCTTCGCCCGCGCCGATTCGGCGCACCTCGCCCGCACCTGGGCGGCAGAGCGCCGCCCGGCCACCATCCGGCTCGACCCCGACCGGCGGTGGACCGTGCTGGAGATCGTCGAAACCGAGGCCGGACGTCAGCTCGATGCGACCGGCGTCGTCGAGTTCCGCGCGTCCTACGTCGACGGCGATGGACCGGGCGTCGTCGCCGAGCGATCCCGGTTCGTCCGTGAGGCGGGGCGCTGGGTCTACGTCGACGCGGTCAGTCGGCCCTGATGATGCCGATCTGCACGGCATCGTCGAGGAAGCCGGCGACGTCGTCGCGGATCCGATCGGGGTCGACCGTCGGATAGGCCGCGCCCGCCGCCGTCACCAGCGCGTCGATGCCGGTGGGTTCCGCGAGCTCGGCCCAGATCCGGCCGGCCACGCCGTTGAGCGTGACCATCTGCTCGCTCGCCGGATCGACGACGACGAGCGTGTCGTCGATCTCCATCTCCACGGCGTCGGGCGCTCGCCGGAACACGCTCACGTCGCCGTGACCCAGCCGTCGTCCAGCAGGCGGAGCAGCAGCGGCTCGGCCGCAGCGAGGGGAAGTGCGCCGCGGAGCTGGCCGACAGTCGTCGGGTCACGCCCGGTCACGCCGAGGCCGGCGATGAACGCAGCGGGCGGGGTGACGACCGCGTCGCCGCGGCGGAGGTCCGTGCCGTCGATGACGACGCCATCACCGAGCCGCAGCCGATGGTTGTCGGTCAGCCCGATCGCGTCGATCGCCTGCTGGAGGGTGATCGACGGCTTCGGCCGCTTGACCGCGCCGACCAGCTCGTCGACGACGCCGGTGATGTCCGCCGCATCGACGCCGGCGATGGCCCGGCTGAGTTCGTCGATCACCTGTTTCGCCTCGGCCGCGAGGACGGCCGGGTCGCACATCGCCTCGGGGGACACGGCGCGACGGAAGTCCTCGGACTGCAGCGCGACATCGAGCGCAGCGCGGGCGAGATGGGCGTGGGTGACCGTGCGGATGTTGAGCGAGATCGACAGCGAACTCTCCGCCGCGGCGCCGACCCGGTGGTCCCACCCGCGGGGAAGGTAGAGGAGATCGCCGGGCTCGAGATCGATGACGACTTCGGGCTCGGTCAGCTCGCGCCGATTGAACTCGTCCTCACAGAGCGGTCGGGGGATCACCCGGCGCCAGAGTTCCCAGCGTTTCACGCCCTCGCACTGGAACACGAACACGTCGGCCCCGTCGACATGCGGGGGCAGCCCCGGCGAACCCGGGGGCGTCAGGAACATGTTCCCCCGCAACGGCTGGCCGACGATCGACTCCAGCTCGCTCGCGACGGCTGCCGCGGCGGGCAGGTAGTCCTCGACGCGGTGGAACACGACGTTGGCGCCGTGCTGGAACTCGGCCAGAAGTCGGTCGGGGTCGACCACGGTCTGGGGGCCGTCGCCGCCGGTGATCAGCGTCGTCGGGTCGACGGTGTAGCGCTCGGCGTCGAGCAGGCTTCCGTTCGCGGAGAGCGCGACGGTCGACGTGCTGAGGACGTGGTCGTGCAGCAGCCGGTCGACGTCGTCGAAGCGCGCGGGGATCGGGTCGATCCGACCGCGCCGATGGAGGTAGTTCTCCTCCCAGTACTCGGAGAAGAACGTGTCGGTGTCTCCGAGGAGCACCGAGGGAACCGGCTGGTTCAGGGTCGCCAGGGGTTCGTCCGGCCTGAGCCGCGCGGACGCGGCATCAACTTGCCGTCGAGCTTCTGCACTTGGAGAATCGCCGGTGCTTCGTAGTCACGCTGTTCTTCGGCCATGGGCCCTCCCGCCAATTGGCTACGGAGAGTGAGAATATCCGGCCCGCCCACCGCTGTCGAGCTTCGTGAACCGAGCCGCGTGGTTTCGCCGGCCGTGGGATGCTCGCTGGATGGACGAACTCACCGACACCGCGCCCGCCTTCGTGGACATGGCCCACCGGATCGTGTGGTGCACGGTCGCCACCGTCGATCCGGCCGGCGGCGCTCGCACCCGCATCCTCCACCCGATCTGGGAGTGGGACGGCGAGCGGCTCACGGGCTGGATCGCGACGGCCCCGACGCCGGTCAAGGCCCGCGGCATCGACGCCGACCCGCACGTGTCGCTCACGTACTGGGATCCGGCGCAGGACACCTGCACGGCCGACTGCCGGGTTTCGTGGATCGACGACAGTGAGCGGGAGACGTTGTGGGCCCGCTTCGCCGATGGACCCGAACCGGTCGGCTACGACCCGGCAATCATCGAGCCATGGGCCGATGGCCCGACCTCGCCCGCCTTCTCCGGCTGGCGACTCGACCCGTACCGGCTCCGGGTGATGCCCGGCTCGGCGATGCTCGACGGTCAGGGCCTGCTGCTCTGGCGCGAGTGATGCAGCGCCCCATCGTCCTGGTCCATGGGGCCTGGCATGGCCCGTGGTGCTGGGACGCATGGGCGTCCCGGTTCCGAGCCGACGGCCACGATGTCGTGACGGTGACGCTGCCGGACCACGATCGGCCCGGCGACCCGCAGCGCCTGTGGAAATCGATGGGCAGCTACGTCCGCGCGGTCACCGACGCGGTGGACGCGGCCGGCCCCGACGCGATCCTGCTCGGTCACTCGATGGGCGGCTTGATCAGTCAACGGGTCGCCGAGACTCGTCGCCTCGCCGGTGTCGTGCTGCTCGCCTCCGTCCCGCGGTTCGGCGTCGGCCCGTTCATCGGTCGACTGTCGGTGCGTGCGCCGGCCCGCGTGGCCCGGGTCTTCGGCACCCTCAGCCTGTGGCCAATGGTCAACAGGGAGGACCTCGTGCGCGAGTCCTTCTATTCGGTCGCCACACCGGAGGACACCGTGGCGGCCACGGCGGCGCTCCTCCAGAACGAGTCGGTCCCGGCGACGCTCAGCATGACCTTCCGTTGGCCGCGGCCCAGCCGGGTGGCGTCGCCGGTCCTGGTCGTCTCCGGCGGGCTCGACACGATCTTCCCGCCGGCCGGCCAGCGTCGTCTCGCTGCCACCTACGACGCCGACCATTGTGTGATGGCTCGCTCGTGCCACAACGTGATGATGGACGTGGAGCAGGACGCCGCCGCACAACTCGTCCTGGGCTGGATCAGCCGACGCTGACCGGACGAAGCTCCGTGACCCGCCTGCGTTAGGGTGCGCGGGTGCGAGTTCGCCACGTCATTCCCACGGTCGGACCGTCGGCTCCTGCCGATCTCGTCGCCGCCCAGGAAATGACCCTCCGTTCGGTCGAGCGGGCTCTGCGTTGTGCCGATTCGGGCCTCGAGATCGACGTGCGGGCCGTGCATTTCCCGGACGAGCCCGTGGACGCGCCCTGGCTCGCCGACATGCCGATCCTCGACCGATCGATCCTCGATCTCGGCGAGTTCGCGCGCCCCCGCCGCCTCCCGCTGCTGCCCGATGTGCTGGCCGGATTCGGCGATCCCGACGACTACGACGTCGCGGTGCTGACCAATGTCGACATCGCCGTGCAGCCGTTGTTCTACGACCTCGTCCAGAGCATCACCGAGGACGGCTACGACGCCTGCTCCATCACCCGGCGCACGGTGCAGCCGGCGTTCGCCGGAAGCTCGCTCGCGCGGCTCGCGGCGACGGAGGGCACGGTGCACCCCGGCCACGACTGTTACGTCATGTCTCCGGCCCTCGTCGAGCGCATGGACCCCGGCGACGCAGCACTGGGTGTGCGCTGGGTCGGGCGGACCCTGCTGTGGCAGCTCCAGCTGTATGCGTCGAGGTTCCGGAGCTTCGGTGATCTCCACGCGACGTTCCACATCGGTGACGACCGGGTATGGGTCGATCCGAGCCTCGCCGACTACGACCGACACAACACCGATGTGGCCCGCCGACTCATCGAGCGGTTGATCGAAGAACACGGCCGGGCGAGGGTGGAGCGTCTCGTGAGTGCGGCGCCGTTCGTCGCCGCCATCGAGAGTGGCGGGGAGGTCGTCACGCCGACGGCCCGGGAGACGACGTTCTCCATCGACGCTCGTCCGCCGGCGGGTGGAGCGCAGCGGCTGATCTTCTCCGCCAATCCCGGCCGGTCCGGATCGGAGTACCTCGCCGAGCTCCTCGGAGCATCGCCCCGAGCGGACGGTGGTCACGAACGGGAGCCGACGATGACGGGCCCTTGGCTGCGTCGCATCCTCTACGAAGACCCTCGTGCGTCCTACGAGCCCCGACGCGTGAAGACCGACATCATCCGCAGCGAACTCGACGGCATGCTGCCGGGTCGGGCCTACGTCGACACATCGCACATGTTCGTGAAGACCTTCGCGGACGTGGTCTTCGACGACTTTCCCCACGACCTCATCTCCGTGGTGGTCCTCCGTCGTGATCCGCTGGAGGTCGCTCGCAGCTACTTCGCGCTCGACTTCTGCGGCATCCGCTCGCGGCCGTGGATCGATTGGATCGGAGTGCCGACCGCGCCGTTCGCCGCTTTCCGCGCCGAGCCCGAGGAGATCAGCGACCAGTTCGACCTCATCTTCGGCGCGCTGGTCGACTTCGAGATGCGGACCGACGCGCTGCGGGCGGTCACCCCGGCGGTGCGGTGGGTCGATGCGAGGCTCGAGGAGATCACCACGGTCGAGGGCGCCGGCGAACTCTTTCGTGCGCTCTCGTTGGGTCCGCCCGCCGATCTCGAGTCCGCGGTCAGCAGGCGGGTCAACGCTCGAGACCGCAGGAAGTCCGAACTCGAGCAACCCGTCGACCTCGGCTACGTGCGCGAGCGGTTGGAGGACTTCCTCCATCGGTTCGGTCATCGCGAGGAGGTCGAGCGGTTTCGTCGGCTCCACGCGACGGAGGTGGCCGCGTGACGCCGATCTGGTTCGTGTATCACGTGCCGAAGACGGGTGGGCAGTCGATCCGCGACCATCTCGTGACCCAGCTGACACACGAGGCCGACTATCTGCATCTCGGGAAGTGGGACCGGGAGAAGCCGCTGACGATCGACGACGTCGCCGCGTTGTCCGAAGTCGAGCGGGCCAAGCTCCGCGCCATCAGCGGCCACCCGGTGACCCGACCGATGGCGCGGTTCTTCCCCGGTCGCGCGTTGCGGGAGGTCGTGATCCTCCGTGAGCCGGCCGCACGGCTCGTGTCGCTCTACAACTTCAACATGACCATGTGGGCGCGGCGGGGCGAGCCGGTGATCGGGTTCGAGGAGTTTCTCGACGGACTCCCGACGGACCAGATGACGGCGAAGCTCACGGGGTGTTTCGGTTTCGAACGCCTTCGCTTCCGCCTCGACGATCTCCTCTACGAGCTGAGCAAGCTCTGGTTCGTCGGGCGGACCGAGAACCTCGACGCGCTCCTGCCGCTGTTGTTCGCCGAGATGGGGGTCGCCACGAAGCCGACTGGCCGGTCCAACGTGACGGGCGTCCACATCGACCGGCGGCTCGAACTCACACCGGACCTGGCTGCCGAGCTCCAGGCCCGCAACCCGACCGACGTGAAGCTCTACGCCGCGATGGAGCGACTCGAACGCGCCTGTGTCACCAGACTCCGGGAGGGCGGGTCGTGACGGCGCTGCGCTAGATTCCCGCCGAGCCCGCTTGGTCGATCGTACGGAGGCGCGAGATCCCATGACTTCTCACATCGACCGAATGCGGACCCGACGGGTTCGAGCCATCCTGCAAATCGGCGCGGCGACTGCCGTTGTCGCGGCGGTCGGGCTTGCGTTCGTGGACGACGACCTCGCCCGCGCCGGAGCCGTTGCGCTGCTCGGTGGCGTGCTCCTCGTGGTGTTGAAGGCGACGATGATGGCCGGTCAGGCCGCCGCGACGTCCCGACACGGGCTGGACCGGGTGACGGCGGCCTCGCCGGTCGAGGTTCGCTCGCTGCAGGCCGCCCACGACGCGCTTCGATCCGAGCACGACGCGCTGCTCGCCGACCATTACGCGTCGCAGACCGAGGTCGCCGAGCTCCGAGCCCGGATCGAGACGCTCGCGTCACTGGCCCGCCGGGTCGAGCCGTCAGTGGCGGACAATGCGTCGCTGCGCCACGAGATGACCTACCTCCGAGAGACCGTCGAGCGCCTGGACCGCGCGGCCGGCTCGGGCTGACCAGGTGTCCACCTCGTGACCACGCGCCTGCTTGGCCCCGATCTCGACTCGGCCACCGCCGACGCGGTGAGAACCGCCCTCGGGTCCGTTCTCGATCTTCGCATCGACCCGATGGCGGTGGACACGAGGCATCGCCTCTCCCGGGCCGCCGGCCGGGAGCGCGCCCCGTTCCTCTGGTGCGAACCGTGGCGGGTGGTCCCGTTCGACACCGATCGGGAGGTGCGGTTCACGACGGACGTCGTCGGTGCCCGGGGCAATCCCGAGCGGAGCCGATCCTTCGTCGAACAGCTCGTACGGATCCGACGCGGCGGCTTCGGGCGGGTCGGGTTCGTTCCGATCGCCACGGAGGCCGATCTGCGCTGGCACTTCGGCTGCTGTCATCGGCTCGCGCAGAGCATCGCAACCGTCGGGTTCCTCGACCGCGACGACGTCCGGCTCGCCGACGCGCCGCCCGGTCGACATCCGGAGCTCGAGGCAGACAACCCGAGGGTGTCGGTCGACGGCGACGCCCGACCGCACTGGAGCGGCGATGGCCGCCATCGGGTCGCGATTGCCCGTGCGTTCGGCCTGCGGTCGATACCGGTCACGGTGCGCAGTATCGACGCGGCGTGGGCGGCGGCCCGGAGCCCTTGCGGTGGTGACGATCTCCTTTCGGCGATCGGAGACCGTCTCGACGAGATCAGCGCGGCGACGGTCGAGGACGCCGGCTGGTCGGACGAGTGGCTGCGCTCGCTCGACGACGCCTTCGACTTCCCCGACGCGCGCCCCGACGTGGACGAGACGAACGCGGTGGTGGAGCGGGCGTTGCGCCTCGATCGTGACGACCGCCTCGATGAGGCATTGGAGCAGTGGGCGAGCATCGGGGCGATCTCGGACGTTCGCCCCTACATCAACGTCCTCGCGGCGCGCACCGCCCACCGAGCCGGCCGCATCGACCTCGCGCGACGAAGGGTCGACGCCGTGCTGCTCGCCATGCCCGATCATCTGGCGGCGCGGGAGATGGCCGCCGAGATCGCGCACAGCGGATGACGAGCGGTCGCGACACGGCGGGCGACGATCTCGCTCGCGCGGTCGAGATCCTCGAGGAGAGCAAGGCGCTCCGACGACGCCCGGCCGTGCTCGAGAGCCTCCGAGAGGTGGTGGCGCTCGCGCCGGAGCGGCTCACCGAACGCCTGGTGCTGGCGCGCTACGACGAACAGCGTGGAACGCCGGACGAATCGGGCCGAGCGTTCGACGACTGTCTCGACGAGCTGTGGCGCGAGGGGATGATCGACGCGCCCCTGATGAGCGCCTTCCTCCGAAACGCCCACTTCGGTGCGAACCCGGAGGGCACCGTCGCCCGCCTGGAACGACTGTCGGATGTGCTGGATCGGGTCGCCGAGCGGCCCGGCCAGAACCCCAGAATCCTCGCGATCTCGCGATGCCGGGTGCTTCTCGCGCTCCGCCATCGCGAACCGTTTCTCGCGGCCGTCCCCGTTGCCCGGGAGCTGGCACCGGCCAACCGCATGGTGGTCGAGCTCGCCGACGTGGCGACACGGTGGAGCGATCCCGGCCATCCCGATCACGACGCCCGCAAGGTGTTCGTCATCGGCCTCAGCCGCACGGGCACGTCCTCGATGCACCGGGCCCTGGAGGCCTGTGGCCTCCGGAGTGTGCACTGGGTCAACCGTCTGACGGGCGCCCTGCCCGACGTGTTCGACTACCACCTGCACGACGCGTTCAGCGACATCAACGTGAGCGCGAGCTTCGAGTCGCTGTACGCGGACTTCCCGTCCGCCTGCTTCATCCTGACGCAACGTCCGCGGGAGTCGTGGACGCGGTCGATCGCCGCCCACTACGAGAACTACGCCGGCGTCACCGAACCCGCGGAGCTGCTCGCACCGGCCCACGAGCAGCGCTTCGGTGGTCGCTACGGCGAGATCCACCGGTCGCTGTACTCGAACCATCCGACGTGGGAGGCGGCGTACGACGCATTCCACCAGCGGGTCGACACCTTCTTCGCCGACAAGCCGGCGGCATCGCTGTTGCGCATCGCGGTGACCCAGGGCGAGGGGTGGGAGCCCCTCGGCCGATTCCTCGACGTCGCGACGCCGGATCTGCCGTTCCCTCACGCCAATGCGCTACCGGTCGAGCCGGAGTCCGCTCGTGCCTAGCGATACCCCTGATCTCGACGACCCGGCGACGCGTGTGCGGAGCCTGCGGGAGGCCGGTTCGGAGGCGTTGCGCCGCGGCGACGTGGCGAAAGCCCGGACACTCTTCGAGACGGCCCTCGCGACACGGCCCGATCACCCCGCCGGCCTCGCCGGGCTCGCCCGCTGCGCGCAACGTGACTCGGATTGGGGTGCGGCTGCCGACCTCTGGGGTGCCGCCCGAGCCGCCGCCCCGAACGCCACGCGACCGAACTGGCATCGCCGTCACATCACCACCCTGTTGCTGGCCGGGCGAGCCGACGAGGCCCGCCGCGAGATCGATGCCTTCTGGGAGCAGACGGACGAGCGTCGGGCGTATCGGGCCGCCACCCGCAACGTCGCCGACGGCACGCACGAGCGCCTGCGGTTCGACCATGTGTTGATCGTCACCTACGGACGGAGCGGGTCGACCCTGCTCCAGGGTGTGCTCAACACGATCAACGGGCTGTTGATGCGGGGCGAGAACGGCAATGCGTTCCACGAGTTCTTCAAGGCGGCCCGAGAAGTCGAGTCGAATCGTCATCGATCGGGTAGCTCGTTCGCGCCGTACTCGGCGTGGTTCGGGATGGCCGAGATGAGCGCGATCCGACTGGTCGACGAACTCCGTCCCGTCGCCCGGAGGATGCTCCTCGGCAACGACGTGGACGATCCGGCCGTCGGCGCGATCGGGTTCAAGGAGATCCGCTACCTCGATGTCCAGGACGACCTGCTCGACTATCTCGGCTTTCTCGAGGAGCTCTTCCCGAACACGGCGTTCGTCTTCAACACCCGGGATCCGGGTGAAACGGTGGCGAGCGGGTGGTGGGTCGACGAGGATCCTGCCGTGGTGACCGACGAGATCCTTCGTCTGCACTCCCGATTCACCGCGTTCGCCGAGGGCCGGTCGAACTGCTTCTCGATCGACTATCGAGACGTCGTGGGCACCACGCAACGCCTTCAGGACCTGTTCGCCTTTCTCGGTGCCGACTTCGATCAGGACCGCGCGGACGCGGTGCTCGCCGTGTCGCACAGCTACGGACCGGACGAATCGGTCGGCCGCGAGCCGGCGCCATGAAGACCCGAATCGACTTCCTCGTCGCGGGGATCCAGAAGTGTGGGACGAACGCGTTGCACGATCTTCTGTCACAGCATCCGGCCGTGCGCATGTCCGCCCGCAAGGAGATGCACTACTTCGACGGCACGTCGTTCGCCGATGACGATGACGCGCACGACGACTACCACCGTGCGGGTTGGGACATCGGTACGGAGGGGCTCGACGACCGGTTTCTGTACGGCGAGTCGACGCCGAAGTACGTCCGCTTCCGGCCGTCGGGTGCGCCTCGGTATCTCCCGAGGATCCACGCCTATAACCCCGCGATCAAGCTCGTCGTGCTGTTCCGTGATCCGGTCGAGCGGGCGTATTCGCAGTGGAACATGCTGCGGGACCAGGGACGTCCGGTGCCGCCCTTCGAGGACGTCGTGGACGCGGCGCTCGGTGCGTCCTCCGAGCGTTCGCCGTGGGCCGACATCGTCGAACGCGGGTGCTACGGGCGCGTCGTGTTCAACCTCTTCTCGTTGTTTCCGCCCGAGAACTGCTGCTTCGTCAAGGTGGACGATCTCAACCACCAGGTCGGCGAGGTCGAGCGCTTCCTCGGCCTCGCGGCCTTCGACTACGCGCCGCGCTACAGCTATGCGCTCGCCTACGAGTCGACGGTGGATCCCACGGTCGCCGATCGGCTGCGGCGTCACTATCGCGCCGAGATGCGCATCTTCGGCCGACTGACCGGCATCGACGTGGACGACTGGATCAGCTGATGTCATACGAGGTGGCGGGAATGGAGACCGGAGTCGTGATCGACGGCATCAAGGCGTTGGAGGCGGACGGGGACAGCGCGGCCGCGCTCGATCGCGCCCTCCAGGCGCTCGAGCGATCGCCGCAGGACCCGGCGCTCATCGCCACCACGTGTGGGCTGCTGGACACCTGGGAGCGATTCGACGAGTCGCTCGCCATCATCGAGCGGGCGACCGATCTCGACCCGTTGCAGGCGACCACGCTTCGCGCCGCGACCCACGGGGCGATGAACAGCCTCGACGAGGCGCTCGCCCTGCATCGCGAGGTCCATCGGGCTGCCCCGACGGATCGCCGCGGTCGCTTCGACTACATCCGGATGCTCATCCGCACGGGCGCGTTCGAGCAGGCCGACCGGGAGATCGCCGAGTTCGCGGAAGCGAACCCCCGTGGCAACCACTGGAAGCTCCACATCCACTGCCTGAACGCCCAGCAGCGCCGGGTCGAGGCACTCGAGGTGGCCGAGGAGATCTGGGCGGGTCGACCGGAGAAGATCGACTGCCTGCGTACCGTGCTCCGCCAACTCCACAAGTGCATCCAGAAGGACCGCAGTCCGGCCGCTCGGCGCCGCGCCGAGGAGCTCCTCGACGGGCTCACCTCCGAGTCGGTGGCGGATGCCAACGCGTTGCGGCTGTACATCCGACTTGCCGTCGCCCTCGGTCGGGTCGAGCAGGCGACGCGATTGCTCGCGTCGGACACTGGCCGCGCGAATCCGGCGTACTTCCGGCGCGAACGGGCGTGGGTGGCGGCCGAAGCCGGGCAGGTCGATGAAGCCCGCCGGATCTGGGACGAGATCCGAGCGGCGGAATCGGTGCCGACGATCCGTCCCTGTCGACCGGACGAGCTCGATCGACTCGACACGCACCCCATCCCTGGATCCGCGGACGAGATCCGGGTCTTCACCGTGATCCGCAACGAGCTCTGGCGGCTCCCGTGGTTCCTCGACCACTACCGCGCGCTCGGCGTCGACCGCTTCTTCTTCGTGGACAACGACTCGACCGATGGCTCGCGGGCGTGGCTGTTGACTCAGCCGGACGTCCACGTCTTCCACACGACGACGCCGTATGCCCGCGGCCGATCGGGCATGGTCTGGGTCAACGATCTGGTCGCCACGTACGCGACCGACGGATGGTTCATGTACGTCGATGTCGACGAGGCGCTCGTGTTCGACGGCGTGGAGACGCGGGGCCTGCGCGCCCTCACCGCGTACATGGAGCGTGAGGGTCACGACATGGCGACCGGTCAGATGATCGACATGTTCTCGGTAGAGGACAGCGGCGTGCCGCCCGGCGGCTTCGAGCACGACTTCATCGCCCGCTACCCCTACTTCGACTGCTCCTACGAACGAACCCCGACGGTGCAGTGTCCGTACTTCTTCACGTCCGGTGGCATCCGTCGGCTGGTCCGCACCGGCGAGAACCAGACCAAGACGCCCCTCATCCGTGGCGGTCGCAACATCCAGTTCCTGTCGAGCAGCCACATCGTGACGCCCGGCGTGGTGTCCGATGTCGAGGTCGCGTTGCTGCACTTCAAGCTCGCCGGCGACTACCGCGCCCAGTTCCGCGACGACGGCGACGCGAACGATCGCGTCGGCGAGTGCAAGCTCCGCTATCAGGCCTACGC
>BQJV01000051.1 GCA_021604885.1 Acidimicrobiales bacterium | reverse complement strand
AAGGGCGTCAACTTCGTCGACATCCGCGACGCCGGTGATCCGGTGGAGCTCGCGGCCCGCTACGACCAGCAGGGCGCCGACGAACTCGTGTTCCTCGACATCACCGCGTCCTCCGATCAGCGGGACACGACGGCGGAGATGGCCCGCGCCGTCGCCGAGCAGGTCTTCATCCCCTTCACCATCGGTGGCGGCATCCGCACGGTCGACGACGCTCGCCGGCTGCTTCGGGCGGGCGCCGACAAGGTGAGCGTCAACACGGCAGCCGTGAAACGGCCCGAGCTCGTGGCCGAGATCAGCCGGGAGTTCGGGGCGCAGTGCTGCGTCGTCGCCATCGACGCTCGGTCCAGTGATGACACCGCGAGCGGGTTCGAGGTCTTCACCCACGGCGGCCGTACCCGCACCGGGATCGACGCCGTCGTGTGGGCCCGCGAGGCGCAACGCCTCGGCGCGGGGGAGATCCTCCTCACGTCCATGAACCGTGACGGCACCAAGGACGGCTACGACATCCCACTCACGAGCGCCATCGCTGCCGCCGTCGACATCCCGGTCATCGCCTCCGGTGGGGTCGGCACGTTGGCGCACATGGTGGAAGGCGTGGTCGACGGGGGAGCCGACGCGGTGCTGGCCGCGAGCATCTTTCATTTCGGTGAGCACACGGTCGCCGAGGCGAAGCAGGTGCTGCTCGATGCCGGGGTCACCGTGCGACCGCCGGAGCCCGACGCCGGCTGATCGTCTCCCGCCGCGTCAGCTGACGAGGGCCGACGCGGCGATCTCGCTGAGCGCCTGGTGGCTTCCGGCGAAGAAGTGATCGGCCGTGTCGATCACGTGGAGCTCGGCGTTGGACCAGCCCTCGAGACGGGGGCCGAGTTGGGGCGGCGGGTTGAACTGATCGTGCTCGCCGGTGATCACGGTGACCGGGCGACCGTCGGTCGGGGCGAGCATGTCCTCGGGCGCGATGATCGCGAGCGGTGGGGCGACCACGATCCACGATGTGGCAGCGGGGTGGGCGACGGAGAGGGCGACGTCGGCTCCGAAGCTGTAGCCGGCGATGGTCAACGGCCCGTCGCCCGGATCGAGTGCGTCGATGGCGGCCATGAGGTCCGTCCGCTCGGCCGCGCCGCCGTCGTGGGTGCCCTGCGAACCTCCGGTGCCACGAAAATCGAAGCGCAGGACCCGGCGACCGCACCCGACGAACGCCCTGGTCAGCGCGGCGACGACAGCATCCTGACGGGATCCGCCGTAGAGCGGGTGCGGGTGGCAGACGACCGCAGTGCCGGTCGCATCGGCCGGCGCGAGCAGGTCGCCCTCGAGTCGGGTGCCGTCCTCGGCCTCGAAGTGCACGACCGAGACATCGACGGGTTCCATGTGGCGACGCTACCGGTAGCGTGACCCACCGTGCCGACCAAAGAAACCCTCTCCGCGGACGACGGCCTTCCCGTCAAGATGCTCAACGATCGCATCCTCGTGCACCTCGGCGATGCCGAAGGCGAGCGTCGATCGACGGGTGGCATCCTGATCCCGGCCACCGCCCAGATGGGAAAGCGGCTCACCTGGGCCGAGGTCGTCGCGGTCGGTCCCAACGTGCGCAGCATGGAGGAGGGCGACCAGGTTCTCTTCAACCCCGAGGACCGCTACGAGGTCGAGGTGCGGGGCAAGGACTACATCATCCTGCGCGAGCGCGACATCCACGCCGTCGCCGCCGAACGCCTCGACGAAGGCAGCACGGGCCTCTATCTCTGAGCTGAGTCTCCGCGGTTTGACTCTGCGTCGAGCTCAGGGATGCAGGGGCGAGCGTTGGTCGGCCCACGGCATCGCCCTCTCCAGCTGGCCGGCCAGCTGGAGCAGCAGATCCTCGCGGCCGTAGGCGCCGACGAACTGGATCCCGATCGGGAGTCCGGCGGATGACTGCGCCAGCGGCAACGAGATCGCCGGCTGGCCGGTGGTGTTGAACGGTGCGGTCAGGGTCGCGTAGGCCAGGGTGACGTGGATGTTCTCGAACGGGTTCTCCGCGGTGCCCGAGCTCTCGCCGATCAGCGGGGCGGGCCGCAGACAGGTGGGCGCGAGCAGCAGGTCGGCGGAGCTCGCCCACCAGTCCGCCATCCGGTGACGGAAAATCATCGCCTGATCGGCGGCCCGTGCCGCCTCCACTGCGCCCAGCCGGCGACCTCGCTCGGCCAACGCCCAGGTCATGGGCTCGACATCGTCGGCGGTCAGCTCACGGCCGATCCACTCGCCAAAGGTGTCGAGCGACGCGGCGACCGCCGCCGACCACTGGGCCCCGTAGGAGGCGATCAGCGCCTGATCATCCAGCGCGGCCGGTGAGTCGTCGACGATCTCGTGACCGAGCTGTTCGAGCTGGTCAGCGACATCGCGGACGGCAGCCGCGACATCTGGATCGATGGGGATGCCGTCACGGATCGACCGGTCGAGCACGCCGATGCGCAGCGGTCGGGGATCATCCGAGAGGAAATCGAGGAAGGGCCGGTCGGGGAACGGCGCGATCACGCCGTCGCCCGGAAACGGGGCGGCGGTGGCATCGAGGATGGCGGCACTGTCGCGCACGGTGTGGCTCACGACGTGTTGCACCGAGTTGCCCCACTCGTCGCGCTGGGGGCCCATCGAGATCCGACCGCGGCTCGGCTTGAGGCCGACGAGGCCGCACATGGCTGCGGGAATGCGGATCGAGCCTCCGCCGTCGCTCGCGTTCGCGGCCGGCAGCATGCCTGCAGCGACCGCCGCGGCCGCGCCGCCCGACGAGCCGCCGGCGCCGCGGTCGAGGTCCCACGGGTTGCGGGTCGGCCCGTAGGCCACCGGTTCGGTGGTGGCGGAGAGCCCCATCTCGGGGGTGTTGGTCCGCCCGGACATCACGAATCCGGCCCGCTTGTACGCCGTCACGATGTTGGCATCGACGTCGGCGATGTAGCCGGTGTTCTTCAGCCCCTGCACGCCCTGGTGGAACGGTTCGCCCTTCTCGGCCGGCCAGAGGTCCTTCATCAGCATCGGCACGCCCCGGAACGGCCCGTCGGGAAGATCGCCCGCGGCCGCCGCCCGGGCCTTCTCGAACGCGGGGTGGATGATGGCGTTGACCTGGGGATTCAGTGTTTCGATGCGGGCGATGGTGTCGTCGATCAGCTCGACGGGGGAGAGCTCGCCGGTGCGGACCAACTCGGCGAGTCCGACGGCGTCATGACGGGCGAGTTCTGAGGTCATCGGGCGAATGTAGATCAGCTGTCGGGCGGCCGGGTGATCGTCACCGCCCAGCAGCCCCGGTCGGCGTTGTGGACGTGGATTCGGGTGACTGCCCCGTCGCTCAGGAAGTCGTCGACGACCGCACCGAGATCCTCGCCGTCGACGACGGCTGCGTCGGTCATCAGGGCGGCGTCGTCGAACGCCCGCACCGACAGCCGGCGCCGCGTCAGCTGGACGGGGAACGTGGCAAGGTCCTCTGGCGGGTCACACGACGCACGATGAAGGAAGATCGGGCTGGCCGACCGATACGGCGTGGCGTGGTCGAACGGATCGTGGGACACCAGGATCAGCTCCTCGCCGACCGGCGCGTCTTCGAGGCACCGGCGACACGGATACCCGGGATGCGAGTCGGCGATATGGACGGTTCCGCCCCTGACTCGATGGTGCTCGGCATCGGCAGCGGAGATGGGTTCGAGGAGGAAGGTGTTCGTGCTCATGTCCCGACTGTGCATGTCCCGCTCCGTCAGGTTCGGACATGTTCGCCGGGCCGGCCGGTCGAAACCGGAGATGCGACCCGCCGGCCTCACCGTAGAATCGGCGGCCATGACTTCGTCGACCGATCACGCCGCTCTCGAAGAGGGCCTCGAACAACAGCTCGACTTCGACAAGGTCGCGAAGATCGGGCGGGCGGGCCATCAGGTCGTGCCGGTGGTGCTCCAGGATGCGGACTCGGGCGACGTGCTGTTCATCGGCTACGCCAATGACGAGGCGTACCGGCTCACCCTCGAACGGCGCTCCGCCGTCCTCTACTCGACGTCTCGCGAGGAGATCTGGCACAAGGGCGCCACGAGCGGCGACACGCTCGAACTCGTGGACGTGCGGGTCAACTGCGAGCAGAACAGCCTGTTGTACCGGGTTCGCAAGGCCGGTCAGGGCGTGTGTCACACGAAGGACGAGTCCGGGAGCACCCGCCAGACCTGCTACTACCGCACCGTCGCCGATGCCGACTCGCTGACGTTCGGCTGAGGACGCTCTGCCGATGGACGTACAGCCCGACCTCGAGGAGTTCCGCCGCCTGGCGGCCGGTCACCGTGTGGTGCCGGTGTGGCGCGAGGTCCTCGCCGATCTCAGCACGCCGGTCAGCGCGTTCGCCCGGGTGGTCGGCGATGGGGAGGGCTTTCTGCTCGAATCCGTCGAGGGCGGCGAGCGATGGAGCCGCTGGTCCTTCATCGGGCGGCGACCCCACGGCACGCTCGTGTCCACGCGCGGCTCGTTGTCGGTCATCGGCGATCTTGGTGTCGACATACCCACTGACCAGGGAATACTCACCGCGTTGGAGCTCCTGCTCGACCACTACCAGGCGCCGGAGATCGACGGACTTCCGCCACTGCACGGCGGACTGATCGGCTATCTCGGCTACGACGTGGTGCGCGAGGTCGAGCGTCTCCCGGATGTGCCCGAGGACGATCTCGGCTATCCGGATGCGGTCATCTCGATGATTGGCGAGCTCGCGGTCTACGACCACTGGCGCCAGCGGGTGGTGCTCGTCGCCAACGCGCTCATCCCCGACGGGGCGGACGCGGCGGTGGTCGACGCGGCGTACGACGACGCCGTGTCCCGTCTCGATTCCCTCGCCGTCGACGGCGCCCGGTCGATCGACGAGCCGCTCATGGCTCCGGCCGAGCGCGACGGCGACGAGATCCCCGAGGTCACGTCGACGATGGGGAAGGCCGACTACTGCCGGGCGGTCGAGGCGGCGCGGGAGTACATCTTCGCCGGCGACATCTTCCAGGTCGTGCTCGCCCAGCGATTCGACCTCGAACTCGATGCGGACGCCTTCGACCTCTACCGGGTCCTGCGACAGGTCAATCCGAGCCCCTACATGTACTTCCTGCGCCACGGGGATCTGGAGATCGTCGGCGGCTCGCCGGAGCCGATGGTGCAGCTGCTGGAGGACCGGGTGATCTCACGGCCGATCGCCGGCACCCGCAAGCGGGGAACCACCGAGGAACACGACAAGCGGCTCGCAGCCGAGCTGCAGGAGCATCCGAAGGAGCTCGCCGAGCACGTCATGCTGGTGGATCTCGCCCGCAACGACGTCGGCCGCGTGGTCGAGTTCGGCTCGTTGCAGATCGACGAGATGATGACCCTCGAGCGCTACAGCCACGTCATGCACCTCACCTCGCAGGTCTCCGGTGATCTCCGCGCGGACAAGACGCCGATCGACGTCCTGCGCGCCACACTCCCGGCGGGGACGCTCTCCGGGGCGCCCAAGGTGCGGGCGATGGAGATCATCGACGAGCTCGAACCGGTCAAGCGGGGTCCGTACGGTGGCGTCGTGGGCTATCTGGACTTCTCGGGCAACATCGACACGGCGATCGCGATCCGCACGATGCTCGTCAGCGGCAACCGCGCGTCGATCCAGGCGGGCGCCGGGGTCGTCGCCGATTCGGTGGCCGAGGACGAACACCTCGAATGCGAGAACAAGGCAAAAGCCCTGCTCGCGGCGGTTCCTGCGGCGCGCCGTATGACCGCAGCCCGACGGGCGATGAACGAAGGAGCCTCATGACCGCACGGCATGCCCCGCGAGGCGTCATCCGGGTTTCCGGCAGCGAAGCGGCGGTCTACCTGCAGGGGCAGATCTCCCAGGACGTCGAGTCCGTCGCCGGCGGCGAATCTGCATGGTCGCTGGTGCTCGACCCGACGGGCAAGCTCGTGGCGTGGTTCCGCCTGTGGGCGGTGGACGGCGGTTTCCTGATCGACACCGAGCCGGACGTCGTCGATGCCCTCGCGGCTCGGCTCGAACGGTTCAAACTGCGCACGGATGTCTCGTTCGCCGTCGAGACCGACGGTCACACGCTGGAGTCGCGCCTCGACGACGACGTCGACCCCGAGACGGAGACGGCCTTCGCCTGGCCCGGGTTCCACTGCGCCGAGCGGCTGACCGCCGACGACATCACGCCGAGCATCGATCCGGCATACGAGGAGGCTCGCATCCGGGCCGCGTGCCCACGCATGGGCGTCGACATCGACGGCGAGACGATCCCCGGTGAGGGCGGCCAGGCGTTGATCGACCTCTCCGTGAGCTTCAGCAAGGGCTGCTACACAGGACAGGAACTCGTCGCCCGCATCGACAGTCGTGGCGGGAACGTGCCGCGGCCCCTCCGGGTCGTCGAGTCCGAGGCCGACGTGGCGGTCGGCGCGGTCGTGGTGTTCGACGGGCAGGACGTGGGCGTGCTCACCTCCGCAGCCGGGCCGGTCGGACTCGGACGCATCCTGCGCAAGGCCGAGACCGGCAGCGAGGTGACGGTCGACGGCGTCGCCGCCCGGATCATCGAGCCGACGGGTTCACGCTGACGACGAGCTCGGCGCCGCCGCCCGTGGCGGTGCGGGCGGCCACCGAGCCGCCCATGCCCTCGACCAACTCACGCACGATGGCGAGTCCGAGGCCGCTGCCCGACTCCTTGACCTTCGGGTTCTGTTGGGCGACGTAGAGCCGCTCGAACACGTGGGGCAGGTCGGCGTCGCTGATCCCGGGGCCGTCGTCGCTGACGGCGAGATGGATCATCTCCTCGGCGAACCAGAGGGTGATGTCCACATGGCCGTCGGCGAACTTCAGGGCGTTCCCGACCAGATTGGCCACGACCTGGCTGTACCGATCGTGGTCGACGTCGGCGCGCACCGGTGGATCCGGCATGCGGATCGTGAGGTCGACGCCGCGGTCGGCCGCTTCCTGGCGCAGGCCGTCGACCGTGTGCTCGACGATGCGGGTGAGGTCGTGCGTGGCGATCGTGTAGGCGAACCCGGTGCCTTCCAGGCGGGCGAGCAGGAGCAGGTCGCCCACGAGACGCTCGAGGCGACGTGACTCGCTCTCGATGATCCCGCCGACCGCCACCGGATCGTCGGCCGCGCCGTCGGTCAGAGCCTCCGCGTAGCCCCGGATGTTGGTGAGCGGCGTGCGGAGGTCGTGGCTGACGGACAAGAGGAACTGACGTTCGAGGGCGCGGCTGCGTTCGAGACTGCCGGCCATGCTGTTCACGGAGCCGACCAGATCCGCCAGCTCGGCGCCCGCCGACGCGTGACGCTCGTCGATGCGGGCGGACATGTCGCCGCTGGCGATCTGTTTCGCCGTGGCGCTCGCCCCCCGCACCGGATCCACGAGGCGGCGGCTGAGGCGCACGGTGACACCGACGGCGACGATGACCGTCGCGGCGCCGGCGAGGAGGAACCAGCGAAACGCCGGCGCGACGATCGGATCGGGCTCGCGGGTGAGCACGATCAGTGTCTGCCCGCCCGAGCGGTTGTTCGTGCCACCGGCCGCCCAGATGAGACCGTCCTTCTGGCCGCTGTCGATCGCACCGGTGCGGAGCAGTTCGGCGTCGAGGTCGTCGGCCTCGACGCCCTCCGGGAACGAGCCGAGCGGCTCGACCGCGTTCTGCGGGAACACGAGCACGCCGATGCCCTCGAGGCTCATGGACCGGCTCAGGCGGATGAGTTGCTGGGTGCGGCTCTCCTCGGCATTGGGCGACGTCGCCAGCGTGATCTCCGCGAACAGGTCGCGCATGGCGTCGGTCTGTTCGCGCAGCTCTTCCTCGTCGTTCGCCCGGTCGGTGACCGATGCGAGGATGATCGTGCCCAGACCCGCCAGGACGAGCGAGGCGATCACCATGCCGATGAGGGAGATGCCGATGCGGCGTCGCATCAGTCGAGCCGGTATCCCACGCCCCACACCGTTTCGAGCGCGAGGTCGTCGCCGAGCTTCTTGCGCAGCTGACGGACATGGACGTCCACCGTACGGTCGTCGCCGACCCAGTCGGCGCCCCACACGCCGTCGAGCAACTGGCGTCGGGAGAGCGCCAGTCCGCGCCGTTCGGCGAGATGGTGGACGAGATCGAACTCGCGGGTGGCGAGGGCGACCGCCTCGCCCCGCACGGTCACCTCGCGGCGTCCGGCGTCGATGACGATGTGCTCACCGAGGTCGATGATCGGTGGCCGGTCCGCGGTGTCGCGGGCCTCGGCGCGGCGAAGGATCGCCTTGACGCGGGCGACGACCTCCCGCGGCGAGAAGGGTTTCGTGACGTAGTCGTCCGCGCCGAGCTCGAGCCCGAGCACCCGGTCGACTTCGTCGTCGCGAGCCGTGAGGAAGATGATCGGCACGTCGGACTCGCTGCGAACGATGCGGCAGACATCGATGCCGTCGAGCTCGCCGGGAAGCCCGATGTCCAGCAGCACGAGCTTCGGTCGACGTTCGCTGATGACCTCCAGCGCCCGCTCGCCGGTGCCCGCCTGGTACGGACGGAAGCCGTCGCGGCGGAGGTAGAGCTCCACGAGGTCGGCGATGTTGGGATCGTCCTCGACGATGACGACGACGGTCTCCTCGCTCACGTTCGCTCCTTTCCTCACACTCGTCTAGGGGAAGTCTCCCCGCTCCGCTCCTACGGACTGTGGATCACAACTGTGAGCAAAGTGTGAGAACCCCACTCCACCGTTCTGGGTGAACATAGGACCGGTATCCGCGCCTCCGTTCACCCAGAACGGTGGAGTGGGGGTGGTCGCCTCCGTTCTGGGTGAACATAGGACCGGTATCCGCGCCTCCGTTCACCCAGAACGATGGGCGTAGGATCCGGGCGTGGCCGGGGACGCGCACTATCGGGAGTTGGGGGTGGATCCGTCGGCGTCCGCGGCTGAGGTGCGCCGGGCGTATCTGTCGCTGGCTCGCGACGCGCATCCGGACTTCCACACCGGGAGCGAGAGCGGGCGCCGGCGGGCGGAGGAGCGGATGCGGCGGATCAACGCCGCCTGGGCCGTGCTGGGTGACGTCGACGCCCGTGCCGACTACGACCGGGCCCGTTTGCGGGGTACGCCGCGGCCGACGTTCCACGCGGCGTCGCACGGCAGCGTCGACGGTGCGGACCCGTGGCGGCCCTTCGACGAGGGCGACCCGCTCGGCTTCGACGATCGTGACGACCGCCCGATCACCAACAGCGCCCTGCCCTCGTGGATGAAGACGGTGCCCGCGCTCGGGATCCTGTTCGGACTCGCCGCGCTGATCTCCGGTGCGCTGGTGGGGTTCGAGGGACTGGCCCTGATCGGGCTGTATCTCGTCCTCCTGTCGATCGGTCTCTTCCTCGCCGCACCGCTCGTCGCGTTGTCGATGAGCCGCTCGCAGGATCGCCGACCCTGATTCCGGTTTCCGGGGTCGGCCCTCGCACCCCTAGAGTCCGGGTATGGCAAAAGTTTCCCTAATCGCAAAGCTCCCCACGAAGCCCGGCAAGCGCGACGAGCTCGTCGCTGCGTTCGGCCCGATGATGGCCGCCGTCAACGAAGAAGCGGGGACCGAGGTCTACATCCTCAACCTCGACAATGGTGACGAGAACGTGGCCTGGGTCTACGAGCTCTACACCGATGCGGACGCGATGGGCCTCCACGGAGGTTCCGAGGCGATGGCGGCCCTGTTCGCCTCCATCGGCGATCTTCTCGACGGCGCACCGGACCTGATCATGGCCACCCCGGTCTCGGGCAAGGGCCTCTAGGACCGGGGCGGCGCCCTGACCGTCACCTATCTGGATCGGATCCTCGCGGCGCACCGCGAGGTCGCGGCGACGGACCGACGCGACACCCACGCGCTGACCGAGCAGGCGCTCGCCGCCGCGCCCGTTCGCGGTTTTCGTGCCGCACTGGCTGCCGCGGAGGGCATGGCAGTCATCAGCGAGGTCAAGCGTCGTTCGCCGTCGAAGGGCGACCTGTTCCCCGATCTCGACGCGGCGGTGCTGGCCGGCCAGTACGCCGCCGGCGGCGCGGCGTGTCTCTCCGTGCTCACGGACGCCGACTGGTTCGGTGGCTCGATGGCGGACCTGCAGACCGCGCGGGACGCGGTCGATCTGCCGGTGCTGCGCAAGGACTTCACGGTGCACCGCCACGACGTACTCGATGCGCGCATCATGGGTGCCGACTGTGTGCTCCTGATCGCCGCCGCGCTCGATGACGCCGAGCTCGCCGAGTTCCACGGGCTCGCTGGGGAGATCGGGCTCGACGCGCTGGTGGAGATCCACGACGAGGTCGAGCTCGAACGTGCGCTCGCAGTGGACGCGACACTGATCGGCGTGAACCAGCGCGATCTCGTGACGTTCGAGGTCGATACGGAGCGGGCCGTGCGGATGGCCGAACAGATGCCTGCCGGTGTGGTGCGTGTCGCCGAGTCCGGTGTCCGCGGCCCGCAGGACGTGCAGGTCCTCGGCGCGGCCGGGTACGACGCGGTCCTGGTGGGGGAGACCCTCGTGAAGCACGGTGATCCGGCGGGCGGGGTGCGCGAACTACGGGCCGGCTTCAGCGCCTGATGTGGCGGAAACACGTCTTGTCGATGGCAAACGCCGGGTAGCGTCCACGTCGTGTTCGTCAAGATCTGCGGGATCACCAGCGAGGAGGACGCGCTCCTCGCCGTTGCGCTGGGTGCGGACGCGTTGGGCTTCATGTTCGCACCGTCACCGCGCCAGATCGCCGTCGATCGGGCGCGCGACATCGCTCGCCGGCTCCCCGCCGAGGTGATGACCGTCGGTGTGTTCCGCGACGAGCTTCCCGATCGCGTCGTGGAGATCGTGCAACGGGCCGGGCTCCGGGCCGCGCAGCTGCACGGCAACGAGTCCGCCGAGCAGACGCGGGACGTGCGTCAGCGCACCGGCATCGTCATCAAGGCGTTTCCCGCGGGCCATCCGGGCCTCGGACGGATCCCCGACTACGGCGCCGACATCATCCACATCGAAGGCGACAAGCCCGGCAGTGGCGAGCTGTTCGACTGGCGGCTCGCCGAGGACGCCCCTCGGGCAGGACACCGGGTGATGCTCGCGGGCGGTCTCCACCCCGGCAACGTGGCCGACGGCATCCGCCAGGTGAAGCCGTGGGGCGTCGACGTCTCGAGTGGCGTCGAGCGGGAGCCGGGGCGCAAGGACCCCGTCAAGATGCGCGAGTTCATCGACAACGCCCGGGCCGCGTTCGAGGAGATCCGCCCTGCCGATCCCGCCGACCCTGACGACAGCGGGCTCTACGACTGGCAACTGGACTTCTGACATGGCGATGACCGACCCGACCGACGGAGGTCGCTTCGGCGACTTCGGCGGCATGTACGTGCCGGAGACGCTCGTTCCGGCATGCCAGGAACTCGATGCGGCGTTCCGCGAGGCATGGGCTGACCAGGGCTTTCGCGACGAACTCCACCGACTGCTGACCGACTACGCGGGCCGTCCCTCGCCCGTCACCGTGTGCGACAACCTGAGCGAGGAGCTCGGTTGTCAGGTGCTGCTCAAGCGTGAGGACCTGAACCACACCGGCAGCCACAAGATCAACAACGTGCTCGGCCAGGCGCTGCTCGCCAAGCGGATGGGCAAGACCAGCCTCGTCGCGGAGACCGGTGCCGGTCAGCACGGCGTGGCCACCGCGACCGCGGCGGCGTTGTTCGACATGGACTGTGTCGTCTACATGGGCTCGGTCGACATCCAGCGCCAGGAGCTCAACGTCTTCCGGATGAAACTGCTCGGCACCGAGGTGCGTGCCGCCGAGTCCGGGAGCCGCACCCTCAAGGACGCGGTGAACGAGGCCATGCGTCACTGGGTCGCCGTCGTGGAATCCACCCACTACTGCCTCGGCTCGGTCATGGGTCCGCACCCGTATCCCTGGATGGTGCGTGAGTTCCACCGGGTCATCGGCGACGAGGCCCGCGAG
>BQJV01000050.1 GCA_021604885.1 Acidimicrobiales bacterium | reverse complement strand
CGCCGCGAGCCGCTCTTCGTTGCGGGCGACGACGACGACATTGGCACCGTCGCGAGACGCCGCGGCCGCGCAGGACGTGCCGAGGCCGGGGCCGACACCGATGACGATCACGGTCTTTCCTTCGAGAATCATGCCGGGATCCTGCCACGCCGTCAGGGGCGTGCCCATTCGACGTCCACACCCGAATCCGCGCACGAGGTGTCGAGTGTGCGAGCCGGATCGGCGACGAACTGCTGGACGATCTGGGCGATGCACGAGTCGCCGACCCAGATGCCGTGGCCGCGTCCGTCCTGGACTACGACCGTGGCGTTGGTGAGCGTCTCGGCCGTCGATGCGGCATGACTCGGCGGCGTGATCGGGTCGAACGTGCCGCTCAGGAGAAGCGTGGCGATGTCCGACGTGACCGGTTCATTGGCGAGCGGTGGAGCCGCGTCTCGCTCCCACTCGCCGCACAGCTTCGCGAGCGGTGCTGCGGCGACGGCCGCGGCGAAGGGGTCGTCGACGTCGCCTGGTCCGTCCGTGAACGGCAGGCGGTCGTGGCACTGCACGGCGAAGTAGGTGCCCTCGTCGTTCGCGGACGACGAGCTGAGGAGGACGCGCACGCCCGTTTCCGCGAGCCATCGGGCCGATGACTCGTCGCGGTCGTCCAGCCCGCCGACGATGGCCGGGATGTAGCGCAGCCAGGCCTCCTGGTACATGAGCGGGAAGATCAGCTCGGCCGCCCGCCGTCCATCGAGCAGCAACTCGACGTCCTGCGCGAGACCCACCCGGTTGCCACCGAGCAGCACCGACATCGGCCGCTCGTCCAACTCCGCCATCACCCGCTCGAGCGTGGTGCGCACAGAGCCGTCCGCGAGGTACTGGCGACACACGGCCTCTGCCCCGCACGCCTCGTCGAGCACGTCGAGGGCGCGGGAGGCGGACGCCACGAGCGCGGCGTCGGTGTCGAGTTGGGGCGGGTACACCCCATCGAGAATCACCCCGGCGACACCGTCCGGCTCGTCGCGAAGCAGCTCGAGTCCGATCGTGGACCCGTAGCTGACGCCGTACACGACCCAACGGTCGTAGCCCAGCGCCGCCATCGTGTCGGCCACGTCACCCGCGTGGGTCTCCGACTCGGTGTGCTGCAGCACGAGATCCTGATCGAGCCGCCGGGCACAGTCGTCGTAGGCCTCGTCGGACAGGATGGCGGCGTCGGCGTAGGAGCTCGCGAGGATCCGCGGCATGGCGTCGATGATCTCAGGACAGTCGAAGTCGGGTCCGGCGAATCCGACCCCCCGCTGGTCGATGAACACCTGGGTGAACGGTTGCTGGGGGAACCAGGCGCCGAAGTCCGAGCTTGCCCCGCCTGGGCCGCCCTGCAGCACGGCGAGCGGCGTCTCGAATCCGGTGTCGTAGCCCGCAAGTGTGGCAACGGTGATCCGGGTCGAGCCGTCCGCCCCGTCGGCGCGGTCGATCGGCACCGTGACGAGTCCGCAGGCGAGTGCGAGGCCATCCGGGCGGAGCAGATCGTCCGGGCAGTCGATCTGGGCGATCGAGACAGCCGGCAGCGGTGCGGTCGACGAGGTGGAACCGGTCGTCGTGCCGCCCGACGCGTCGGCGCCCGTGGCGTCATCGCCGACCGATGGCGGCGAGGTGACGAGCGGCGGCGGATCCGAGGCTTCGTCAGCGCCGCACGCCGAAGCGAGTAGGGCCACCGCCAACGCCGTGGCGGCGACCCGCGCGATCACCAGAGTTGGTCGGTGTAGGTGTCCGTGCCGACGATGGTCGGCAGGAACGGCGCCGCGAAGACGACCTCGCCCTTGCCGCTCGCCGCGATCTCGTCGGCGTAGGCGTGGAAGCGATCCCACACCGCCGTCGGTTCGTCGTCGAGGAAGAACAACTGCACCTGACGGGTGGTCGGCCCGGGCGGCATCCCCAGATCCATCGGCGCCTGATCCGTGTCGCCGGCGCCCGGAGCCTGGTAGTGCCACGTCACCATGTTGGCCACGCCCGAGCCGCTGTCGGCATCGCCCATGAGCGCGGGCAGCGACGTGGATTCGAGATGGGACACGAGGTCGGCTTCGTCCACGCCGTCCGCCGGGTCGACTGCGACGACGGCGAGACCCTTGTACGGATGATCGAGCGCCAATTCGACCGGCACGGTGTGGTCCTCACGTGCGAAGGAGGTCGGTTGCTTGAGCAGCACCGTGTGGGCGTGCTTGCGCTGCATGAAGCCACGATCGTTCGAGTAGAGCCACACCACCTGCTCGCCGGCCCACGCGAAGTGCTCGTCGTGCTTGCCTTCGAGCACCCAGTAGATGGCGAGGTACGACCCGGCCTCGACCGGGCTCGCGACGGGCGTGTCACCCCGCGGAAAGCGCAGGTCCTTGAGCTCCTTGGTGGCGACCCAGCGCTTGCCGGCGAAAAGCCACGGGCCGACCATGCAGCCGGCGTAGAAGTGATCGCGCTCGTACCAGCGGTTGTACTCGACCTCGTGGCCGACCTCGGGGTCGACCATCGTGAAGAGCATCGAGCCGACCTTGATCGGATAGTCGTTCATGAGTCGAAGACGATCCGGCCGATCCACTCGGCCATCAGGGCCGGCTTCTCGACCCCCTCGATCTCGACGGTGACGGTGCGCGTGCTGTTGATCGCCGCACCCTTGAGCTCCACCTTGCTGATGACGCTGTGGGCCCGGACCCGCTTGCCGGAGTTGACCGGGTTGAGGAAGCGCACCTTGTCGAAGCCGTAGTTGATGCCCATCATCACGCCCTCGAGGGGCGGGAGTTCCTGCTCGATCGAGTCGGACAGGTGAACCAGCATCGACAGGGTCAGGAAGCCGTGGGCGATGGTGCCGCCGAAGAGCGGCGTCGCCCGTTCGGGGTCGACGTGGATGAACTGATGGTCCGACGTGACATCAGCGAACTGGTTGATCTGATCCTGCGTGATCTCGAACCAGTCACCGTGCCCCTCGTCCTTCCCCTCGTTGGCCTGCATGACCTCGAAGGCCTTCGCTGCGTTGCTCATTCCTGATCTCCGGATGCTCGTCGAACGCCGAGGACTCTACGCCCCACCGCCCCACTCCGAAAGATGAGACGCCGGGGTCAGAGTCCCGTCCCACCTTCGCCCGCGAGGCGTTCCAGGAGCAGAGCGACCGCGGGGTCCGTTGCGGCACCGGTCCGGGTGGCGGCCACGAGGTCCCGCGACGCGATGACCCGTCCGTTGGCCAGCGCGTCCGTCCCCGTCTCCGCCTGCACGACCGGCAACACCGTCCACCCGAGTCCGAGCCCGACCATCGCTCGGAGCACCTCCGGCTGATGGGACTCGGCGACAACGTCCATCGGGGCTCCCAGCTCCTCGAGCGCGTCACGGATGAGCGCCCGGGTGTGCGACCCCTCGGGGAAAAGGACCCACGGGCCCCACGTGGTGGGTCGGCGCGGCCGTCGACCGTCCGGCGAGTAGACCGCGATGTCCTCGGTGAGCAGCGGCCGCACGTCGACGCCACGACGCGACCCACGCGGGTCGACGCAGACCGCGAGGTCGACTCGCCCCGCCTCGAGTTGGTCGAGCATCGCTCCGGACGGGCCCACCGTGAGCAGCACCTCCAACTCCGGGTGTGCGGCGCGGAAGGAACGGAGATGATCCGAGAAGTGCCCGACGGCCGCGGCGTCGATCATGCCGATGCGGAGCCGACCGGATGCACCGGTGCGCGCCCGGTCGGCCCATGTCGCGAGGTCCCTCGTCAGCGCGACGACCTGTCGCGCGTGCGCCAGCACCTCCGCGGCCGCCGGACGCAGCACCCGACGCCTCCCGTCCCGGTCGAACAACGGCACGCCGACCCGGCGCTCCAGCTCCGCCAGCCCCTGCGAGAGCGCCGATGCGCTCACCCCGACGGACGCGGCGGCGGCCGCCCATGTCGGGTGATCGGCGACAGCAAGCAGGTATTCGAGTTGCCGAATCGAGAGGTCGGGCAGGGCGGTGCGCACCCCGTGCACAATAGTTCAGATCTTCTTCATAAACGTCCACTTCTAGCAAGCACTGCTTATTCTCATGCCATGACTGCACGAGATATCGCTCCCGCCACCGGCAAGCTCGGTGTGCTCACGCCCGGCATGGGTGCCGTGGCGTCCACATTCATCGCCGGCGTCCTCGCCGCCCGCCAGGAAGGCGCGGCGCCCCTGGGCTCCGTCAGCCAGATGGCGCACATCCGGCTCGGCACCCGTGAGGACGGCCGCAACCCGCTGATCAAAGACTTCGCTCCCCTCGCCTCGCTCGACGACATCGTCTTCGGCGGCTGGGACCCGATCTCCGCGAACGCCCTCGAAGCCGCCCGCACCTGCGGCGTGCTCGAGGAGAAGGACCTCGCCCCGATCTCCTCCGAGATGGAGGGCATCGTCGCCATGGAAGCCGTCTTCGACCAGAAGTGGGTCAGCCGCCTCGACGGCACCCGGGTCAAGTCCGAGACCAACATGTGGGATCAGGCGATGGCCCTCATGGCCGACATCGAGAACTTCCGCACCGAGAACGAGTGCGACCGTCTCGTGATGGTCTGGTGCGGCTCGACCGAGGCGTACCAGGAAGCGTCCGAGGTCCACGCGACGATCGATGCGTTCGAGGCCGGCCTCAAGGCGAACGACGAGAACATCTCGCCCTCGCAGATCTACGTCTACGCCGCCCTCCAGAGCGGTGTGCCGTTCGCCAACGGCGCCCCGAACCTCTCCACCGACCTCCCCTGCATGATGCAGCTCTCCGAGCGCAACGGCGTCCCCATCGCGGGCAAGGACTTCAAGACGGGTCAGACCCTCATGAAGACGCTGATCGCACCGGGCCTCAAGGCCCGCATGCTCGGCCTGCGCGGCTGGTACTCGACGAACATCCTCGGCAACCGTGACGGTGAAGTGCTCGACGCGCCGGAGAACTTCAAGACGAAGGAGGAGTCGAAGCTCGGCGTCCTCCACAAGATCCTCGAG
The DNA here is from genome assembly GCA_021604885.1 of Acidimicrobiales bacterium. Taxonomy (GTDB): domain Bacteria; phylum Actinomycetota; class Acidimicrobiia; order Acidimicrobiales; family Aldehydirespiratoraceae; genus JAJRXC01. Next base: position 6,980 of record BQJV01000050.1, on the reverse strand, counting down.
CCCGAGGTCTACCCCGACCTCTACGGCAACATCGACCATGTCGTGCGGATCAACTACTACCCGCCCCGCGGCGACAACAAGGAAGGCTGGGATGCCATCGACATCTTCGGATGGATGGGATACCCGATGCAGATCAAGATCGACTTCCTCTGTCGTGACTCGATCCTCGCCGCGCCGATTGTTCTCGATCTCGCGCTGTTCATGGACCTGGCCCATCGGGCCGGCGAGTCCGGTGTGCAGGAGTGGCTGTCGTTCTACCTGAAGGCGCCGCAGTCGGCCGTCGACGGTGTGCCGGCCGAGCAGGACCTGTTCATCCAGCAGACGAAGCTCAAGAACACGCTGCGCGAGTGGATGGGCGAGCCCGCCGTCACCCACAGCGAAGCCGGCTGAGTCCAGCCGAGTCAGTTCGTCAGCGCCGCGCTGATCCGTTCGAGGGTCAGCGTCCAGCTCTCGTGGGCGGGGTCGATCACGTCGAAGTGGTCGGCCCCGTCAAAGATTTCGACCGTCAGCTGCGCCGGATCGGCGACCTTCGCTTCGTACGCGAGGACCCGATCCGACGGAACGATGGTGTCCTCCGCTCCCTGGACGACCAACTGGGGCACGACGATCGGCAGGAGTGCGGCCGGATCGGCGATGGCGTACGCCTCCGGCGCGTCAGCCGGCGGTGCACCCATCAGACCGAGGACGGCGCCCAGCCCCAGGTCGATGTTGGCCTGCAGGTCGGCAACCGGCGCCTGTCCGACGACGATTCGCGGCACCACCTCCGGGGCGGCACCGGCCGCGCCCGAGACGAGGTTGGCGCGTTGACCGACCCACAGCGCGAGGTGTCCACCGGCTGAGTGTCCGACGACCGCCACCCGCTCGAGATCGAGCGGCTCGGTCTCGGCCAACGTGGCGAGATGGTCGACCGCCGCGGCGACGTCGACCAGCGTGCCCGGGTAGCCACCGTCGGGATCGCCGACACGGCGGTATTCGATGTTCCACGTGGCATAGCCCTCGGCCACCGCGTCTGCGGCCTGCGGGTCGGCCAGCATCGTGTCGAACGAGTTCCGCCAGAATCCTCCGTGGATGAACACGATGACGGGATGGGGGCCGTCGCCCGGCGGCACCGAGAGGAACCCGTACTGCTGCGCGTAGTCGTCGCCGTAGTGGAGCTGCGTCGGACCGGAGCCGGCGCGCGGCTCGGGATCACCCACTGCCACGTCCTCGTCCCCACAGCCGAGCGCGAACAATGCCGACCCGAGCAAAACGGCGACGAGACGGCGCACGCAAACTCAACCGCCGTGGGGCGGATCGGTCTCCAACACGCCGGAGGCGACGAGCGACTCGAGCTCCTCCGCCGGCACGCCCAGCCAGTCGACCGCGATCTCGCGGGTGTGCTCGCCGAGTCCGGGGGCCGGGAAGATGTCGGGCCCGATCATGCCGGTGGCCTGGAAGGCGCCACCCTCGAAGATCATCCGGCCGATCGGCGGTTGCTCGAGCCACTGGAGATAGCCACGCGCCTCGAGGTGCGGGTCGGTCGACTGGGTCGCTCCGGTGAGCATCGGTCCGGCCGGCACTCCGGCGGCGAGGCACGCCTCGGTCGCCTCGTCGTTCGTGAGCGTGCCGGTCCACCCGGTGATCGCGGCATCGATGTCCGCCTCGGCGTCGCGACGAGCGCTCTCGTCAAGCGAGGCATCGAGACCGCCGACGAGACCGGCCAGTGCAGCCCATTCCTCGTCGGTCCGACAGCAGATCGCGACCCAGGTGTCCTCGCCGGATGTCGGATACAGGCCCCACGGCGAGCCGTGGTCGGAATGGTTGCCCCGTGGCACGACGGAGCCGGGCACGAGCGACTCCTTCGCGAGGAGGTCACCCATCACGCCCACGACCTGTTCGACCTGGCAGACCTCGACGTGCGCCCCGCCGTCGCCGTTGCGTCGGTTCCCGAGAGCTCCCGCGAGCGCGCCGACGGCACCGACCCGCCCGGCGAAGTGATCGGGGAAGATGGCCTGGCTCCCGGCCGGGACCGGATCGTTCTCGTAGTTCCAGAGATGCGTCATGCCGCCGGTGACCTGGGTGTTCGGGCCGTAGCCCAGCCAGTCGGCCCATCGGCCCCGCGATCCCATGAGCTGACTCGACATCATCACGATGTCCGGGTTGACCTCCTGCATCACCGGATAACCCAGCCCCATGTTCGCCATCGTGCCGGTCGAGTTGTTCTCGATGATGACGTGGGACGTCTTCGCCATCGTCTTCAGCAGTTCGATGCCCTCATCGGTCTTGGCGTTGATCCCGAGTGAACGCTTGCTGCGGCTCGACGAGGCGAACGAGGGCGACATCTCGCCGCCGAGCACCACACGGATGAAGTCGGGATAGGTGCGGCTCTCGATCTTGACGACGTCGGCGCCGTACTCGCCGAACATCCGGCCGGTCTCGACACCGACACCGCCGTGACCGAAGTCCATGACCCGCACGCCCGTCAGCGGCTTCGCCGGGTCGAGCGGCGCGGTCGGCGCGGGACGGGCGTCACCGAGGTCCGCAAACACGGCGTCGGTGTGCTGCCCGACCGAGGGCGGGGCGGACACGGGGCCGACCCGCTCGCCGTCGAACTCGAACCAACCGGACGGCAGCTTCATGACGCGGCCGTCGTCGATCGTGACGTCGTCGAACGTGCCGCGACTCTCGAGGTGGGGATTGGCGAGCACCTCGTCCGGCTTGAGGATCGGCGTGCACACGATGCCGCGACGCTGCGCTTCCTCGCACACGTCGAGCATCTTCATGTCCTTCCAGAGCTCCTCGTAGAGCGGGTTGAGGACGGCGTCGGCGATCATCAACCGACCGACGAAACCGTCGAGGTCAGGGTCCTGGAGGTAGTCGGGTTCACCGAGCCACGCCCGGATGGCGTGCCATTGACGTGGACTCAACACGACGAGACGCACGAACCCGTCGGCGCACGGAATGATCGTGTAGACGGGGCCCGGCCCCGCCCGCATCTCCAACCCCGGCTGTCCGGCGTCGAACGACCGGCTCCAGTTCGAGAGCGACCAGTCGGTGATCTGCGCGAGCGACTCGTTGACCGAGACGTCGATGACCTGTCCCGCGCCGGTGTCCTCGTGCTGCCAGAGCGCGCAGAGCACCGCCCACGCGCCCACGACGCTGGCGGTGTCGTCGCCGATCAGCCCGGGCGGCAGGATCGGCCCACCCTCATGCGTGCCGGCCTTGAACGCCATGCCACCGGTCGCCTCGATGACGGCGTCGGGCACATCGCGCCCGGCATACGGACCGGCGCGGCCATAGGCCGTGAGACTGGCGACGATCAGGTGCGGATGACGCTCGCCGAGTTCGGCGGCATCGAGGCCCGTGCCGTCGACCGTGCCGGGTTCGTCGCACACGATCACGACGTCGGCGTGCGCGAGGAGCCGGTGCAACCGTTCACGGCCATCGACGTCGGCAAGATCGAGCTCCACGCCGAGCTTCCCGCAATTGCGGAACGTCCAGTACAGCGAATGGTCCCCGTCGATCGGCGCCATCGCCCGGCTGGGCGACCCGCCGACGGGCTCGACCTTGATCACCTCGGCGCCGAGGTCGCTCAGAAGACGGCCACACAACTCGCCGCGACCGATCGTCATGTCGACGACACGGATTCCGTTCAATGGACGACGCGGCACGAGCTCTCCCTGGTTGCCTGTCCGGGTTGGACCGCGGCGATCGTAGATCGGCCCGCTCCGACGGGCACACCGGGGTACGCCGCCCACCACGGCTGCCACTACATTCGCGTGCTCCACGGCGAGTTCGAGAACGCGAGGTTGGGGACGTGGGAGACGAGCGACAACTCCGAGTGGTCGTGGCGGACGACGTCCTCCTCATGCGCCAGGGCGTGGTGCGCGTGCTCGAGGCGATCCCCGGCGTCGACGTCGTGGCGGAGTGCGATGACGCCGAGCAGCTCCTCGCCGCGGTCGCGAAACACGAGCCGGATGTCGCCCTCACCGACATCGCCATGCCGCCGACCCACACCGACGAGGGCATCCGGGCGGCGATCCAGCTTCGCTCCGAGCGCCCCGATCTCGGCATCGTCGTGCTCAGCCAGTACGCGGAGCCTGACTACGTCCTCGATCTGTTCGACAACGGCAGCGACCACCTCGGCTACCTCCTCAAGGAACGAATCGGTGACCCGGAGGAACTGGCACGCGCGGTCGACGCCGTCGCCGCGGGTGACAGCGTCGTCGACCCCAAGATCGTGGAAATCCTTGTGTCCGCCCGCTCGAGCGCCGACCGCGCCGTCGACCGTCTCACCCCGCGCGAGACGGAGGTGCTGTCGGTCATGGCCGAGGGGCTCAACAACGCCGCGATCGCGCAACGCCTCGTCCTCAGCGACAAGGCCGTCGCCAAGCACATCAACGCCATCTTCTCGAAGCTCGACCTCGGCGGTGACGAAGCGAGCCATCGTCGGGTCAAAGCAGTACTGACCTGGCTCGCCCACTGACGATGGCCGACGCGCTCAAGAAGGCCGACGACCACGCGGTCACCCGCGTCAAGCAGTTCCTCGTCTTCAACCAGATCTCCGTGGTCCTGGCGATGATCACCGGCTTCGTGTTCTACGTGGTCTGGGTGGACACCTGGGTGCTGCTGGCCGGCGAGGTCTACATGACCGCGCTCTTCTTCGCGATCGACTGGGCCCGGCGCAACATGACCGTCGACCGTCTCGACTCGGTCGGGGTGGGCATCATGCTCGCCAACTGGTGCACCGCGGTCGTCCTGACCCTGATCGCACCGTTCTCCTATCCACTCGGCATCCTGCAGGTCGCCGCGCCGGTGATCGCCGCCGGGCCGGTGCTCGCCCGCAAGGGGCTCATCCGATCCGTCCTCGGCGCGATGGTCTTCTCCGCCGCGGTCACGGCGATCGGGCTCGGCCTGAGCGACACCGAGCTGAACGACTCGATCCCGGAGGACACCGCCGACGTCATCATCATTCTCGGCGTCGCGGTGATGACCGTGCCCGTCGGCATCGGCACGTTCGATGCCCACGATCGGCAGACCCAGGCGTTGCGCCGCGCCCTCCGTACGAATGCGCTGATCCGCGACTCCCGTACTCGACTCGTGCAGGCGGCCGACGACGAGCGGCGGCGCCTCGAACGTGACCTGCACGACGGGGCGCAGCAGCAGCTGGTCGCCGTCGCGATGGAGCTTCGTCTGCTCCGCAGCGCAACCGGCATGGACGCCGAGATCGATCCCCTGGTCGACGAGCTCGAGTCCGCCCTCGAGAACCTGCGCGAGTTGGCCCACGGCATCTACCCGCCGCTGCTGCGCTCCCGAGGACTCACCGAGGCCCTCGGTGCCGCCGGGCGACGGTCGCCGCTCACCGTGGCCATCGATGTCGACGTCGAACGCCACGACGCCGAGATCGAAGCCGCGATCTACTTCTGCTGTCTCGAAGCGATCCAGAACGCCACCAAACACGCGGGTCCGAACGCCACGATCTCGATCGAGATCGGCGAGACGACGAACCTGATCACCGGATCGGTGTCCGACGACGGTCCGGGCTTCGCGCCGGACCCGGATGCCGTCGGCGTCGGTCTGCGCAACATGGAGGATCGCATCGGCGCGGTCGGCGGGGATCTCGCCATCACGAACGACAACGGCACTCGCGTCGCGTTCACGATCCCTGTCATCGCAGACGAGACCTGAGCCCGTGGGGGTGCAGGCACCCCCACGAAGACGGGTCTCCACACTCTCGGTCGACGGGCACGAATCCGTCACGCTGGGTCAATGGACTCACCCGCCGTCTTCGTCGTCGACGACCAACCGTCGTTTCGGCGCGCTGCCTCGGCGGTCATCGCCGCCGCCGGGTGCGACCATGCGGGGGACGCTGACAGCGCCGCGACGGCGCGATCCGCCCTGCTCGCCGGCGACCAACGCCCCGATCTGGTCCTCATCGACGTGAACCTCGGCGCCGATTCGGGCATCGACCTGACCCGCGAGCTCGTCGCCGTGGACACGGACCTGCGGATCGCGCTCGTATCCACCATGGCGGCGATCGATCTCCCCTCCGATGCGGCCACCGCCGGCGCGATCGCCTTCGTCCAGAAGTCCCAGCTCGACCCGGCCTTGATCCGCGAGCTGGCGACGAACACCCCAACCGGCGGGGTGTAGGCACCCCCATGAACATGCTCCGCAGCACCATCGAACGAGCCCCCTCCGTCCCGGACACTGGCCACATGACCGAGCCCCGCACTCCCACCCACCCGCTGCGCACCCTGGTCCTGGCGCTCGCGGTCGCAGCCCTCTTCGTCGTCTCGGGATGCAGCGGCGACAGCGAACAGGCTGCGGCCGAGGGCGGCGTGGAGACCCCGCCACCTGCGACGAGTGACGTCATCGATGCGGTCATCGATCGGTTCGGTGTCGATGTCGCCGACGGCCGCGATGTCCATGCCGAGCTGGCCGCGATCCTCGTCCCCGAGGGAACGGCCGCCACGGACGAAGCCTTCATCGACGCGCTCGCCGCCCGCCTCGGCCCCGACTTCGATGGCGAGTGGGACCTCGACGTGCTTCTCGACGCACTCGCCGAGCAGGTCGGCACCGAGGGCATCGAGAACCTCGACGACCTGCTCGCCGCGGTCGGCCGGTGGGCGAGTGACGGCGTCATCCTCATCGGCGGTTCGCCCTCCGGCGAGGTCGTCACGATCAACACGTCCTTCGAGGACGCCGCTCGGATCCTCCGCTCCCCCGGAGCCGGCATCGAGCTCATTGCCGGGCTCGGCCCCATCGAGTTGCGAGACGTCGACATCGACGTCGACGTGAACCGCCGCTCGATCATGATCACCGCGTGGGTCCCGGCCCCAATCAGCGGTGCCGCTTCGGCGACCATCAGCTTCGCCACCGGCACGCCGACGTTCGAGCTGGCGTTGACCCGCGACCGCATCGAGCTCGCCGATCTCGTCCCGACCATCGACCTCGGTGACGTCGGCGCGGTAGGCGTCGACGGCGTGACCGTTCGGGTG